>DASQJO010000443.1:0-5792 GCA_035630955.1 Kineosporiaceae bacterium | reverse complement strand
GTCGTGCACCTGGAGATCGGGATCGACGACGGAGGTCGCCGGGTCGAGGCCCATCCGCGCGCCACCGAGGTCGTGGCTGCTCAGCACGCCGCGGAACCGCGCGGTCGGCCACGTCGTGGTCGCTCCCATGCGCCGCAGGATCTCCGCCGCCTGCCCCTGCATCCAGGCCAGCAGCCGGTCCTCGTTGGGCCGCAGGGCGCAGGTCACGCGGACGACGGGCAGGCCGAGCCCGCTCGTGTCGCGCCACGTCGGGTCCAGGTCGACGTAGTCCGTCGTGTACGGCAGGGCGTCCGGCTGGATCCGCACCGCGACCACGCTCTGCCAGCGACGCAGGTGGTCCTTGTACGGCTTGCCCCAGGGCTGCACGTCCGGCGGGAGCGGGTCGCGGGCGATGCCGATGGGGAGCTTCTGGTTCTCCACGTTGAACGTCGCACCGCCGACGAACCCGTGCGCGAAGGCGTCGAACCCCTCCTGTTGGAAGTCGTCGATGCCCCACATCTGCGCGGCGGGGCCGGTGTGCTCGTTGAACACCTCGCCCGGGATCAGGCCGTAGACGTCGGACCAGAACTTCGTCATGAAGTTGCGGCCGAGCTGCCCGGAGCCGTCGCCGAGGCCGCCGGAGAGGAACATCAGCCGCAGGTTCTCGAAGGTGTAGCTCGCCAGGATCACCGTTCTCGCGCGCTGCACCCGCAGGTCGCCGGCCGGGTCGACGTACTCGACGCCGTCCGCGTGGCCGCTGCGGTCGGTGAGGACCCGGACCACGCGGCAGTGCGTGCGCAGGTCGAGGTTGCCCGACGCGAGCGCCTGGGGCACCGAGGTGAAGAGCGGGTTCCAGCGGTCGTTGGCGAACGGGCCGAAGCCACCGCTCCAGGGGTGGTAGGCGGTTGCCGGCTGTCCGTTGTAGGGGCGGGAGTTCATGCAGATCGGCGTCGGATAGGGGTGCAGGCCTGCCTCGCGCGTCGCGCGCTCCCAGAGCAGCCCGAGCTTGAACTCGCGCAGCGGCGGCATGGGGTAGTCCTTGCTGCGCGGGCCGCCGAAGGGGTTGGCGCTGCCGGAGCCGGAGACGCCCGTGACGTGCTCGGAGTACGTGTAGTAGGGCTCCAGGTCCTCGTACGTCAGCGGCCAGTCGATCACCGTGGTGTTCTCCGGCAGCGCGTCCGCGCCGAAGCGCTCGACGATCCAGGAGCGGTACGCGAAGTGGTGCGGGTGGTAGCGGCGCAGGGCCCCACCCCAGTGGGCGACGCTGCCGCCGATGCCGTTCATCATCCGGCCGAGGGTGTACGCGGCCGGTCGGCTCGGGGTGTCGGCGTCGGGACGCCAGCGCGGGCGCTCGGCCTGGAACTTCGGCCCCATGTCGCCCCGGCAGTAGTACGCCGCGTTGAGCTCGTCGGGCACGAAGTCCTGCGCCGTCCGGTACGGGCCGGCCTCGAGGCCGACGACGCGCAGGCCGGCTCCGGCGAGCATCGGCGCGACGAACCCGCCGACGGCGCCCATGCCGACGACCACGACGTCCACCTCGTCCGCGGGCGGTGCGGCGCCCCGCTGCGGCGCGTACCCCGCCACGCGGATCGGCTCGCGGGCGAGCTCGCCGGTGGTCGTCCACCCGGCGTCGGCCAGGTCACGCACCTCACCGCCCTTGGTGACCGGCTCGTCCGCCAGGTGCTCGTCGGGCCCGTGCTCGAGCCAGAGCCCCGGGTGGCCGAGGAACCGCCAGCCGAGCTTGTCCCGGTTGCCGCCGTGCGCGGGATCGGCGAACAGCCCCTCCTGCACGTGCTCCAGGAGCATGCGGGCGAAGGCCTCGGGGTGCGGGACGACGAGGCCCTTCAGGGTCCCCGCCCACAGCTGAGCGACGAGCTCGTCCTGCTGTTCCGGCGCGAGGTCGGGGAAGCCCGCGCCGTGCCGCGCCCGCGCGGCGTCGTCCACCGCCCGCAGGCCGAGCCGGTAGGTCTCGTGGTGCTCCCGGTAGAAGCCGGAGAGGGCACGGTCGACGTACGTCACGACCCCGATCTCGCTGGCCGCCGGGCCGTTCTCGTCCGCGGGGAAGATCCGGTCGACGAGGGCGGCGAGGGTGCGGCCCTGGTACGGGCTGAGGCTGATCAGGGCGTCCGTGCGGGGATGGGACACGCGGGCCTCCCGGGGTCGAGGGTGCTGCCGGAACGGTCGGCTCAGCGGACGACCGTGCCGGTGGGCGTCGCGAGCAGGGCGAGGTCGCGACGGGAGGGCAACCCCTCCCAGTCGCCGTGGACGGTCACGGCGAACGCGCCGCACGCCGCCGCCGTGGTGAGCCGGGCCTTGGCGTCGCCGCCGGCCAGCAGCTCGGCGAGGTAGCCGCCGACGAACGCGTCGCCCGCGCCCACGGAGTCGACCGCGACCACGGGGTGCGGCGGCACGTCGACGACGACCTCGTCGACGAGCGCGAGAGCTCCGCGCGTACCGCGCTTGAGCACGACGGACGCCGGACCCAGCGCAGCCAGCGCACGGAGCGCAGCCTCCGCGCCCGAGGCGGGCCCGGACAGCAGAAGCTCGGCCTCGTCCTCCCCGGCGAAGAGGACGTCGACCCGCGCGACGAGGTCGGTGAGGACGGAGGCGGCCTCGTCGGCCCCCCAGAGCGCGGCGCGGTGGTTGACGTCAAGGGTGACGGGGACGCGGGCGGCACGGGCCTCCTCCACGGCGGCGAACGTGGCCTCGCGCGCCGACGCGGAGAGCGCGGGCGTGATGCCGGTGACGTGCAGGACGCCCGCGCCGCGGACGACGTCGGCCGGCACGTCGGACGGTGCGATCCGGCTGCCCGCGGAGCCGGACCGGTAGTAGGCGACGCGGGTGACGGTGGCGGTCCGTCGAGACTTGATCATCAACCCGGTGGGTGCCCCGGCGTCGACCACGGCATGACCGACGTCGACGCCCTCCGCACGGATCTGCGCGAGCACCAGCTCGCCCAGCTCGTCGTCGCCGACCCGGCCGATCCACGTCGCGGCGCCGCCGAGTCGGCGGACGGCGATGGCGACGTTGGACTCCGCACCGCCGATGTGCAGATGCAGGTGCGGCTGGTGGCGCAGCGGGCCGACGTCGACGGCTGCCAGCGACGCCATCGTCTCGCCGAAGGTGACGAGGCCCGTCATGCGCCCGCCACGGGGACCGGCGGACCGAGCGGGGCGAGCGCGGCCTCCACGCGTGCGCGCAGCGCGTCGAGGTCGCCGCCGGGGCGCAGGGCGTCGCCGACGAGCGGCCCGCCGAGGCCGGCGGCGACAGCGCCCGCCGCGAGGTAGTCGGGGACCTCGCCGGGGTCGATGCCGCCCGTGGGCAGCAGCGGGATCCCGGGCAGGAAGGCGCCCACCTGACGCAGGTAGCCGGCGCCGCCGACGGAGACGACGGGGGAGACCTTGACCACCGGGGCACCCGCCCGCGCCGCCGCCACGATCTCCGTGGGCGTCAGGGCGCCGGGTACGAACGGCAGGCCGAGGCGGCCGGCGGCGGCGACGGAGCCGTCGTCCAGCACCGGGCTCACGGCGAACTGCGCGCCCGCGGCGTGCACGTCCTGCACGTCGGACGGGCCCATCACAGTGCCTGCGCCGACGAACGCGTCCTC
The DNA here is from genome assembly GCA_035630955.1 of Kineosporiaceae bacterium. Taxonomy (GTDB): domain Bacteria; phylum Actinomycetota; class Actinomycetes; order Actinomycetales; family Kineosporiaceae; genus DATKNA01. The sequence continues at coordinate 2,206 of DASQJO010000443.1, read as the reverse complement.
GGGCAGCGCCGCGCGGACCTCGCCGAGGGCGTCGAGCGCGCCGTCGGTCGTCAGCGTGATCTCGATCGCCCGGCAGCCGCTCTCGTAGAGCACGCGGGAGGCCTCGACGAACCGGCCGGCGTCGGGGGCCCGCAGGATCGCGACGACGCGCTCGGCACGGAGCCGGTCCAGGAACTCCACGCTCACTCCCCGTACCCGAGGTAAACGGTCTTGCGCCGCAGGTAGCGCTCGAAGCCGTGCTGGCCGTCGTCGCCGCCGAGCCCGGAGAGCTTCCAGCCGGTGTGGAAGCCCTGCACCTGCTCGGGCCCGATGGTGTTGACATAGACCTCGCCGAACTCGAGGTCGTCGGTGACCCGCATGGCGGTGGCGACGTCGCGGGTGAAGACGTAGGCGGTCAGCCCGTACACGGTGGAGTTGGCGTACTCGACCACCTCGTCGTAGCCGTCGAACGGAACCACGGGCAGCACGGGGCCGAACACCTCGTTCTGCACGATCTCCATGTCGTTGCGGACGCCGGTGAGCACGGTCGGCGCGAACCAGTGCCCTCGCGCGTACTGCTCGCCCTCCGGCCTCCCGCCGCCGAGCACGACCTGCGCGCCCTGCTCGACCGCACGGTCGACGTAACCCTTGACCTTCTCCCACTCCGCGCCCGACACCTTCGGGCCCATCTGCGACGCCTCGTCGAGCGGGTCGCCGACGCGCACCTCGCGCATGAGCTCCGTGACGCGCTCGACGAACGCGTCGTGCACGCTGCGGTGCACGTAGGTGCGCTCGTTGCAGGTGCAGACCTGGCCGCAGTTCCACAGCCGGGCCTCGACCGCCCTGCGGGCCGCGAGCTCCACGTCGGCGTCCTGGAAGACGACGAACGGAGCCTTGCCGCCGAGCTCGAGCGACACGGGGATGACCTTGTCGGCGGCCTGCGCGAGGATCTCCCGGCCGGCCCGGGTCGAGCCGGTCACCGTCACCATGCCGGTGGCCGGGTGCTCGACGAGCGCCTTGCCGACCGTGCGGCCGACGCCGGTGACGACGTTCACCAGGCCCGCCGGGACGCCGGCGAGCTCGCAGACCCGTGCCAGGGCGAGCGGGGCGAGCGGCGTGACCTCCGACGGCTTGAGCACGATCGCGTTGCCGGCCATCAGCGCGGGCCCGACCTTGCGCGCGAAGATCGCCGCGGGGAAGTTCCACGGGATGATGGCGACGACGACGCCGTACGGCTCCTCGCGGACCAGGAGCTGCTCCTGCCGGTTGGCGGCCGCGACGACCTCGCCGACCTGCCGGTAGCGCTGCGCGAACGCGAAGTCGAGGAAGGCCTTGACGCCCCCCATCTCGCCGCGCGCCTCGGTGATCGTCTTGCCCTGCTCGGCGACGACGATCCGCGCGAGCTCCTCGGCGTGCCGGTCGACCTCCCGGATCACCGCGCCGATCACCTCGGCGCGCTCGCCGAGCGTGAGTCTCGCCCACGACTTCTGCGCGGCGGCCGCCGCGGCGAGCACCTGATCGACGTGCTCCTGGGTGGCCTCCGGGACGGCCGTCACGATCTCGCCGGTCGCCGGGTTCTCGACGTCGCGGGTCTCGTCGGTCGTGACCCAGCGGTCGCCGATGCGCATCGCGGGGCGTTCGCCGAGCAGGGTGCCCGGGCCGAGGATCGTCCCGGGTGCCGGAGCGGGCCCGGGGTCGGGGACGGCGTCGGTGATCGAGGTGGTCGTGTCGGTCGTGGTGCTCACAGCGAACTCCTGTCCAGGCGGGACGGGTCGATCAGGGCCTTGACGGCGGTGCGGTCGGCGAGGGCGGCGAAGGCGTCCTGCCACCGCTCGAGCGGGAACACGGTGGCGAGCGGCGCGGGGTCGACGGCTCCGCGGGCCATGAGCGCGAGCGCCGCGTCCCAGCTGGACCACGACGACGACAGCGAGAAGGACACGTCGAGCGCGCGGTTCATCGCCACGCCCCACGGCACCTCGACGAGGGGGCTGTCAGGGACGCCAAGCACGAGCAGGGCTCCGCGGCGCCGGGCCGAGTCGACGCAGGTGGCGATCCCGCCGGGCGACCCGCTGGTCTCGACGACGAGGTCCGCGCCGCGGCCCGCGGTCTCGTCGCGCACCCGGTCGGGCACGGGTGCCGACCGGTCGTCCAGCCAGGTCTCCACGCCGAGGGAGGCCGTCAGCTCCAGCCGCCCCTTGCTCGACGGCCGGCCCACGAGCACGACGCG
>DASQJO010000442.1:0-17913 GCA_035630955.1 Kineosporiaceae bacterium | reverse complement strand
TGAGCCGCGACATCCCACCGACTTCACGGTCATCAGTGATGATGACCGTCATCGAACGACGCCCTCGAGGGCAGAGTAGTGGACCACCCCATGGACTGGCGCCATCGGGCAGCGTGCCTTGATGAGGACCCGGAGTTGTTCTTCCCCATCGGGAACACTGGTCCTGCGCTGTTGCAGATCGAGGAAGCCAAGGCGGTGTGCCGGCGCTGCGAGGTCATGGACACCTGCCTGCGCTGGGCCCTGGATTCCGGACAGGACGCCGGCGTCTGGGGCGGCCTGTCCGAGGACGAGCGCCGCGCACTCAAGCGGCGCAACGCCCGGGCGCGACGCGCGAGCTGACCGCGCCGCCGACCTGGCCCTGCGACTCGGCGGGCTGAGGGGCTGACGGAACGTCCTCCTCAGTCCGCCGAACTGTTTTGGCGGCCGGCATCGCCGTCGCGGGCGGTGTCCCGCAACGTCACCTCCACCGTCACGCGGGTGCCGCCCTCCGGCGGGCTCGACCAGGCGATCGTGCCCCGCAGCTCCCCGCCGACGAGCGCCTGCACGATCTGCGTCCCGAGCCCCTCGGCACCGGGGCGGAACCCCTCGGGCAGTCCGCTGCCGTCGTCCGTGACCGTCGCCGAGAGGTGCCGGCCCTCCCGCTTCGCGCCGACGGTCACCGTGCCGCCCGCCGGGCCCACCCCGTGCTCGACGGCGTTCGTCACGAGCTCGGTGAACACCAGCGCGAGCGGCGACGCGTTCTCCCCCGCCATCTCGCCGAACACCCCGTCGCGCCGCACCCGGACGGGTGCCGACGGCGACGCGACCTCGACGGCCAGGGCGAGCGTCCGGTCGAGGACGGCGTCGAAGTCCACCGCGTCCCCCAGCCCCTCCGACAGCGACTCGTGCACCAGCGCGATCGTCGCGACCCGGCGCATGGCCTCGCGCAGCGCCGTCCGGCCCTCCTCGGACGGGATGCGCCGCGTCTGCAGCCGCAGCAGCGCCGCCACCGTCTGCAGGTTGTTCTTGACCCGGTGGTGCACCTCGCGGATCGTCGCGTCCTTCGTGAGCAGCTCGCGCTCGCGCCGGCGCAGCTCCGACACGTCGCGGAGCAGCACCAGCGCGGCGATGCGCTCGCCGCCGGCGGTCAGCGGGATCGCGCGCAGCGACAGCGTCGTCCCGCGGGCCTCGAGGTCGCTGCGCCACGGCGCGCGGCCGGAGAGCACGAGCGGGAGCGACTCGTCCACCGGGCCGCTGCTGTCGAGCAGCGGCGTCGCGATCTCCACCAGCGAGTGGTCGACGACGTCTCCGACGTAGCCGAGCCGGTGCAGCGCCGAGGTCGCGTTCGGGCTGGCGTAGACGACGCGCCCGTCGCGGTCGAGCCGGAGCAGCCCGTCGCCCACGCGCGGTGCCCCGCGCCGCGGGCCGGTGGGCGCGCCGACGACCGGGAACGCGCCGGCGGCGATCATCCGCGCGAGGTCGTCGGCGCACTGCAGGTAGGTCAGCTCCAGGCGGCTCGGCGTCCGCGCCGCGGCGAGGTTGGTGTGCCGGCCGACGACGGCGATCACCCGGTCGCCCCGGACGACGGGGATCGCCTCGGCGCGCACCGGGACGTCCTCGTGCCACTCCGGGTCCCGGTCGCGGACCACGCGCCGCATCGTCCAGGCCCGGTCGAGCTGGTCCTGGCGGCCGCTGGGGCTGCGGGTGCCGACGAGGTCGTCGTAGTAGACGGTCGGCCCGGTGCTCGGCCGGCAGTGCGCCACCGCCACCCAGCCGCCGCCCTCGTGCTCGTCGTGCTCGCGGACCCACAGCACGAGGTCGGCGAACGACAGGTCGGAGAGCATCTGCCAGTCGCCGACGAGCAGGTGCAGCCACTCGACGTCGGTGGTCCCGAGGTCGGTGTGCGTCCGGACGAGTTCGTTCAGCGTGGGCACGGGCTCACTCAGGCCGTGAACCGGACCACGCCGCGCAGGGTCCGCAGCGCGACCGAGAGCGAGGCCAGGTCACCCCTCTCGAGCCGCCCGATCTCCTCAAGGGTGGCGGCGGCGCGACCGACGGCGGCGGCGTTGCTCCGCTCCCAGCTCTCGATCCGCTCGTCCGGCTCCCCCGACGGCGTCGTCGTGAGGACCGCGACGGTGAGCGCCTCGAGCGCGGCGTAGAGGTCGTAGCGCAGGGACGCGCGGGCGAGGGCCTGCCAGCGATCGCTGCGCGGCAGGTTGGAGATCCGGCTCAGCAGCCCGTCGACGTTGTACCGGTCGGAGAGGGTGAGGTAGACGCGCGCGACCTCGCCGGGCTCCACGCCGGTGGCGTGCGCGATCTCCGTGATGTCGAGCACCTGGAAGACGATGAGCAGGCCGGCGCCGCGCAGGGCGAGCGGCTCCGGGACGCCCTGCCGGACCAGCGCCTGGGCGTCCTCCTGGAGTGTCTTGTGCTCGTCGCCGACGAGGAGCTCCGGCAGCCGCGGCTCGAGCTCGGCGACGACCGGCGCGAACCGCGCGATCTCCTCGCCGATGTCGACCAGGCCGGGCCGGGTCTGCAGGAACCACCGCACGGAGCGGTCGAGCAGCCGGCGGAAGGTCAGGTAGAGCGCGGTCTGCACATCCGTCTCGACCCGGTTGTCGAGCAGCTCGACCTGGTGCACGAAGTCGCGCAGGCCGAAGATCTCCCGGCAGGCGACGTAGGCGCGCGCGACCTGCTCGGCGTCCGCCCCCGTCTCCTCCTGCGCCCGGAAGGCGAACGTGGTGCCGCCGCGGTTCACCATCTCGTTCACCAGCACCGTGGTGACGATCTCGCGACGCAGCGGGTGCTCCTGCAGCCGGTCGCCGTAGCGCTCCACGAGCTCGGCGGGGAAGTACGTGCGCAGCGTACGGAGGAACCACGGGTCGTCCGGGAGGGACGTCGCGATCAGGTCCTCGGTGAGGGCGATCTTGGAGTACGCGACGAGGACGGCGAACTCGGGCGAGGTGAGGCCCCGGCCCTCCTCCGCCCGCGCCGCCAGCGTGTCGTCCGACGGCAGGAACTCCAGGCCGCGGTCGAGCAGCCCGCGCGCCTCGAGGGAGCGCATGAAGCGCTGGTGCACGGTCACCATCGAGAGGGACTGCTTGCGCGCATTGCCGAGCAGCACGTTCTGCTCGTAGTTGTCGCGCAGCACCAGGCGTGCGACCTCGTCGGTCATGTCGGCGAGCAGCCCGCCGCGCTGCTTGCCGGTGAGGTCGCCGGCGGCGACGATCCGGTCGAGCAGGATCTTGATGTTGACCTCGTGGTCGGAGGCGTCCACGCCGGCGGAGTTGTCGATGGCGTCGGTGTTCACCCGGATGCCCGCGAGCGCCGCCTCCACCCGGCCGAGCTGGGTGAGGCCGAGGTTGCCGCCCTCACCGACGACCTGGACGCGCAGCTGCGCCCCGTCGACCCGGATCGCGTCGTTGGCCTTGTCCCCCACCTGGGCGTTCGACTCGCTCGCGGCCTTCACGTAGGTGCCGATGCCGCCGTTCCACAGCAGGTCGGCGGGGGCCTTGAGGACGGCGGTGATGAGCTCGGCAGGCGTCAGCGCCGTGACGGACCCGGGCAGCGCCAGCCGCGCCGCGACCTGCGGCGTGATCGGCACGGACTTCGCCGTCCGCGGGTAGACCCCGCCGCCGGGCGACAGCAGGGCCGTGTCGTAGTCCGCCCACGAGGAGCGGGGCAGCCGGAACAGCCGCTCGCGCTCCTCGAACGAGGTCTCGGGGTCGGGGTCCGGGTCGAGGAAGACGTGCCGGTGGTCGAACGCGGCCACGAGCCGGATGTGCCGGGAGAGCAGCATCCCGTTGCCGAAGACGTCGCCGCTCATGTCGCCGATGCCGACGACGGTGACGTCCTCGGCCTGCACGTCGCGGCCCATCTCGCGGAAGTGCCGCTTGACGCTCTCCCACGCGCCCTTGGCGGTGATGCCCATGACCTTGTGGTCGTACCCGACGGAGCCGCCCGAGGCGAACGCGTCGCCGAGCCAGAAGCCGTACTCGGCGGCGACGCCGTTCGCGATGTCGGAGAAGGACGCCGTCCCCTTGTCCGCCGCGACGACGAGGTAGGGATCGTCGCCGTCGTGCCGGACCACGCGCTGCGGCGGCTCGACGGTCCGCTCCCCGCCGGCGTCGACGAGGTTGTCCGTGACGTCGAGGAGCCCGCGGATGAACGTCGTGTAGCACGCGACGCCCTCGGCGAGCCACGCCTCCCGGTCGGAGGCGTCCGGCAGGTGCTTGCCGACGAAGCCGCCCTTGGCGCCGGTCGGAATGATGACCGCGTTCTTCACCGTCTGCGCCTTGACCAGCCCGAGGACCTCGGTGCGGAAGTCCTCCTGCCGGTCGCTCCAGCGCAGGCCGCCGCGCGCGACGTCCCCGAAGCGCAGGTGCACGCCCTCGACTCGCGGGGAGTACACGAAGATCTCGTGCACCGGCCGCGGCTGGGGCAGGTCCGGCACCGCACGCGGGTCGAGTTTGAAGGACAGGTACGGCTTCGGCCCGCCGTCCTCGGCCCGCTGGAAGGCGTTGGTGCGGACCGTGGCCTGGATCAGGGTGAGGAACGAGCGCAGGATCCGGTCGTGGTCCAGGCTCGCGACGGCGTCGAGCGCGTCGTGGATCTCCTCGCCGACGGCGTCGGTGAGCTCCCGCCGGCTGTCGGCGTCCGGGGTGACGTCCGGGTCGAACCGCGCCTCGAAGAGCCGCACGAGCAGCCGCGCCAGCTCGACGTTGGCCCGCAGCGCACGCTCGATGTAGTCCTGGCTGAACGTCGTCCCGGTCTGCCGCAGATACTTGGCGTACGCGCGCAGGACGACGACCTGCCGCCAGGTCAGCTCGCCCTGCAGCACGAGCCGGGCGAAGCCGTCGCTCTCCGCCCGACCGCTCCAGGCGGCGGCGAACGCGTCGCTGAAGAGCTGGCGCAGCCGCTCCGGGTGCTGGCCCCGAGTGGTGTAGCGCAGCCCGAAGTCGTACACCCACGCGCTCTCGCCGTCCGCGCGGCGGATCTCGTAGGGGCGCTCGTCGACGACGTCCGCGCCCAGGTCGCCCAGGTAGGGCAGGACGTCGGTGAGCGAGAGCGGGGCGCGCCGGTACAGCTTGAAGCGGCGCTCGTCCTCCGAGGCGCCGACCGGCTCGTAGAGGTTCATGCCGAGCTCGGGGCCGGCCCCGGCGTCCAGCGCCTCGATCCGGCGCAGGTCCGCGACGGCGACCCGGGCGGGGAAGTCCTCCTTGTACGCCTCCGGGAAGCCGTGACCCCAGACCCGCAGCAGCCGCGCCGCCTCCTCCTCGCCGAGGTCGGACCGCAGCGCGTCGGCGAGGTCCTCGTCCCACGACCGGGTGGCCTCGACGAGGCGGCGCTCGAGGTCGTCGCGGTCGACGTCCGGCAGCTGCGCGCCCGCGGGGAGCCGGACGACGAAGTGGAGCCGGGCCAGCACGCTCTCGCTGACCCGCGCGCTGTAGTCGACGGTCGGAGCCTGGAAGGCGCTGCGGAGGATCTCCTCCATCCGCAGCCGCACCGACGTCGTGTACCGGTCGCGCGGCAGGAACACCAGGCACGAGACGTAGCGGCCGTAGTCGTCGACGCGCATGAACAGCCGGGTGCGGCGCCGCTCCTGCAGGTGCATGACGGCGACCACGGTGGCCTGCAGGTCGTCCACGGAGATCTCGAAGAGCTCGTCGCGCGGGTAGGTCTCGAGGATCTGCAGCAGGTCCTTGCCGGAGTGGCTGTCGGCGCCGAACCCGGACCGGTCCAGGACGGCCTGCACCTTGCGCCGGACGACGGGGATCCGGCGGACGCTGTCGGTGTAGGCGCTGGAGGCGAACAACCCGAGGAAGCGGCGCTCACCGACGACCTCGCCGGCGGCGTCGAACTGCTTGACGCCGATGTAGTCCAGGTAGGCCGCGCGGTGCACGGTCGCCCGGGTGTTCGCCGTGGTCAGCACGAGCAGCTGCTTCTCCCGGGCCTTCGCCCGCGCCTGCGGGGTGAGCCGGTCGAAGCTCGGGGAGTTGTGGTGCTGGTCGTAGCGCAGGATGCCCAGGCCCGAGCCGGTGGTCGCGACCAGGGTGTCGCGGCCGTCCCGCTGGACCAGCCGGTAGTCGCGGTACCCGAGGAACGTGAAGTGGTCCTCGGCGAGCCACTCCAGCAGGGCCCGTCCCTCGACGACCTCGTCCTCGGACAGCCCGGCCGGCGGGGACGCCGCGAGCTCGTCGGCGATCTCCCGCGCCCGCTGCTTCATCTTCGGCCAGTCCTCGACCGCGACCCGGACGTCCTCGAGCACGGACCGGACGCCGGCGACGATCTCCTCCCGGCGCTCGGGGTCGGTCTCGCGGTCGATCTCGACGTGGATCCAGGACTCGATCAGGCTGTCGCGGGGGTGGTCCTGCCGGGCCCAGTCGGTCGTGCTGACCTCGAGGACCTCCAGCAGCCGGCCGGTGACGTCACGGCGGACGACGACCTGGGGGTGCACCAGCAGGTGGATCGCGCGCTCCTGCCGGGAGAGCTCGGTGGTCACCGAGTCCACGAGGAACGGCATGTCGTCGGTGACGATCTCGACGACGGTGTGCCCGCTGGTCCAGCCGTACTCGTCGACGGTCGGGGTGAAGACGCGGACGTTGGCCGTGCCCTGCGGGCGCTGCGCCGCGAGTTGCTTGTGCGAGAGGGCGGCGCCGGCGAGGTCGAGGGGCTCGCGCTCGGCGAGGTCCTCGACGGGGACGTGGCGGTAGTAGCGGCCGAGGAAGCCGCGCACCCGCTCGTGCCGGTGACCGGCGCGCTCGGCGGCTTCCGCGGCCCGGTCGAGGATCTCCGCGCGCTCGTCGTCGTACGCCGTCGTGCGCTCCGTCGTCCCCGTCGCCACCGGCATCGTTGACATCGCCGCGCCTCGCCTCGACCCGTCGCCGGCGCGCGCCGTTGCGCGCCGTCCTCGCTCAGGACCATACCCGGACGCCTGGATAGGGTCGGCGCATGACCCAGTCCCCGGCCGCGTTCGACGCGGCCACCGCCGCCGTGGAGGCCGCGCTCGCCGCGGGCGCGCGGTACGCCGACGCGCGCGTGGTCCACACCCGGCACGAGTCGATGGCCGCCCGCAACGGCGACGTCGAGGACCTGAGCCAGGCCGAGACGGTCGGCGTCGGCGTCCGGGCCCTGGTCGGGTCGTCGTGGGGGTTCTTCGGCGTCCCCGATCTCACCGACGCCGGCGCCCGCGACGCCGGCGCGCGGGCCGCCGCGATCGCGCACGCCAGCAGCGGCGTCCCCGGCCCCGACGCCGACCTCGTGCCGGTCGAGCCCCAGGTGGGCTCCTGGTCGAACCCCGTGGACGTCGACCCGTTCGAGGTGTCGCTGTCCACGAAGGGCGACCTGCTCGCGGGCGCGACCTCGGCATCGCACCGGGCCGGCGCCGACGTCGCGGAGGGACTGCTGCAGGCCTGGGACACGAGCACCTGGTTCGTCTCGTCGGAGGGCGCGCGGATCGACCAGCGCGTCCGCAAGTGCGGCGGCGGCATCTGGTCGACCGTGGTCGGCGAGGGCGAGACGCAGCGCCGCTCGTACCCCTCGTACTTCGGGCAGTACGGCCAGCGCGGCTGGGAGCTCGTCACCGAGTTCGACCTCCCGGCGCACGCCGAACGGCTCGCGGAGGAGGCGCGGGCGCTGCTCTCCGCGCCCGCCTGCCCGGCCGGCGAGACCGACGTCGTCATCGGCAGCGAGCAGCTCGCCCTGCAGATCCACGAGTCGGTGGGCCACGCGATCGAGCTCGACCGGATCCTGGGCTGGGAGGCGGCCTTCGCGGGCACCTCGTGGCTGGACCTCGCCCGGCTCGGGTCGCTGCGCTACGGCTCGGACCTCATGACGATCCGGATCGATCCGACCTTCCCCGGCGCCCTCGGCTCGTTCGGCTACGACGACGAGGGCACGCCCGCCACGGCGCGGGACGCCGTGCGCGAGGGGACCTGGGTCGGCGTCCTCGCCGGACGCGACTCAGGTGCGGTGGCCGGGCTGGACTACGGCGGCAGCGTGCGGGCCGACGGTTGGGCGCGGCTGCCGATGGTCCGGATGACGAACGTCGGGCTCGCGCCGGGTCCGCACACCTTCGACGAGATCGTCGCCGCGACGGACGACGGGATCTACATGGAGAACAACCGGTCCTGGTCGATCGACGACCGCCGGCTGAACTTCCAGTTCGGTTGCGAGGTCGCCTGGGAGATCAAGAACGGGCGGCTGGGCCGGATGCTCCGCAACCCGACGTACACCGGGATCGGGCCGCGCTTCTGGGGGTCGATGGACATGCTGTCGAGCGAGATCGTCCCCTGGGGGACGCCGAACTGCGGCAAGGGCCAGCCGGGCCAGGTCGGGCACACCGGCCACCCGGCGGCGCCGGCGCGGTTCCGCGGCGTCCGGGTGGGGGTGCGCGGGTGAGCGTCGCCACCGACACCGAGGTCCGCCTCGCCGAGCAGGTGCTCGACGTGCTGCGCGGGCAGGCCGGCGCGGGCGTCGAGGCCGAGGTCGTCGTCACCCGCACCGAGCTCGCCCTCACCCGGTTCGCGACGTCGTTCATCCACCAGAACGTCGCGGACCTGACGACGACGGTGCGGCTCCGGCTGCACCTCGACGGCCGGACCGCGGGCGGCGCGACCACGGTGACGAGCGCGGAGGGCCTGCGCGACCTGGTCGGGCGGACCCTCGAGGGCGCGCGTCTGCTGCCGCCCGACCCGGGCTGGCCGGGCCTCGCGCCCTCCGCCCCGGCGGCGTCGTCCGGCACCGTCGACGAGGCCACCGCACAGGCCTCCCCGGCCGAGCGCGCCGAGCGGGTGCGCGCCTTCGTGGACGCCGCGGGCGGGCTGGAGACGGCCGGCTACTGCCGCACCCGGTTCACCCGGGGAACCTTCGCGAACTCGGCCGGCCAGCTCGTCACCGGGGCCACCACCGAGGCCGCGATGGACGGCATCGCCCGCGCCGCCGGCGGCGCCGGCGGCGCGCCCGCGGACGGCGTGGCCCGCGCGTCCTCGACCCGGCTGGCCGACCTGGACGGTGGGGTCCTCGGCGCCCGGGCGTCCGCCAAGGCGCGCGCCGCGGTCGACCCGGGAGAGATCCCGCCGGGCGTGTACCCCGTCGTGCTGGAGCCGGCCGCGGCCGCCGACCTGGTGTTCTCGCTCGCCGTCGAGGGGTTCAACGGCCGCTCGGTGAACGACGGGACGTCCTTCGCGCGGATCGGTGAGGCGCAGTTCGACGCCTCGGTGTCGTTCGTCGACGACGCCACCGCGCCGGGTGCGATCGGGCTGCCCTTCGACGCGGACGGCACGCCCAAGCGGCGTGTGGAGCTGGTGAGGGCCGGGACGACGGTCGGCGTCGCCCAGGACCGGCGCACCGCCGCGGTGGCAGGCACCGAGTCCACCGGGCACGGCATCGGCGAGGCCAGCTTCGGCGCCTTCCCCGCGAACCTCGCCCTGCTCGCGTCGGGGAGCGGCGACGAGCAGGTGCACGAGGTCGAGGGACCCGTGGCCGACTCCGGCGTCGCGGCGCTCGTCGCGGGCCTGGAGCGCGGCCTGCTGGTCAGCGACATCTGGTACACCCGGGTGCTCGACCCGCGCCGGCTCGTGCTCACCGGGCTCACCCGCAACGGCGTCTGGCTGGTGGAGAACGGCGAGATCACGCGGCCGGTCTCCACGCTGCGGTTCACGCAGTCCTACCCGCAGGCGCTCGGCCCCGGCCGCGTCGTCGGGATCGGCCCGGTCGCACCGCACGTCGTCGGCGAGGACTGGATCGAGGCCGACCTGCGGGCCCCGGCGCTGAGCCTGGCGGAGTGGAACATCACCGGCGGCGCCTCGGGCTGAGGCCTGCCGTTATCCTCGCCCTGCCCGACCCGCGACCCTGGGAGGACGACGTGCGCCTGCGCGCGGAGATCCGCTACGACGCCGACCCCGCCGCCGTGTTCGCCATGCTGACGGACGCCGCGTTCCAGGAGCGCAAGTGCGCCGCGACGGGGGCGCTGGAGAGCGAGGTCGAGATCGAGCGCTTCGCGGACGGCGGTGCCACGATCCGGACCCGGCGGACCATGCCGACCGATCAGATCCCCGACGTCGCGCGCTCCTTCGTCGGGCGCACGATCGACGTTGTCCAGGTCGACGACTTCGGCCCGGAGGAGGCCGACGGCCGCCGCTCGGGGACCGTCGTCGTGGAGATCAAGAACGCGCCGGTGCGCTTCGCCGGGTCGCTGGCGCTCGGCCCGTCGCCGGAGGGCACGCTCGAGACCGTCGACGGCGACGTCAAGGCGTCGGTGCCGCTCATCGGCGGCCGGCTCGAGAAGGCGCTCGAGCCGGCGCTCCAGGCCGCGATCCACGTCGAGCAGCGCGAGGGCACCGCCTGGCTCGCAGCGCGCTAGCCGCCCATGTGCGGGTAGGCGTGCGACGTCGGTGGCGCGAAGGTCTCCTTGATCGAGCGGGTCGACGTCCACCGCTGCAGGTTCTGGGCGGAGCCGGCCTTGTCGTTCGTCCCGGACGCGCGGGCCCCGCCGAACGGCTGCTGCCCGACGACGGCGCCGGTCGGCTTGTCGTTGACGTAGAAGTTCCCGGCGGCGTAGCGAAGACGCTCCGCGGCGTCCGTGATCGCCGCCCGGTCCTGGGCGATGATCGAGCCGGTCAGCGCGTACGGCGTGATCGACTCCATGGCGCCGACGACCTCGTCGTAGCGGCCGTCATCGAAGACGTGCACCGCGAGGATCGGGCCGAAGTACTCGGTCGCGAACATCTCGTCCGTCGGGTCGTCGCCGACGATCACCGTCGGCCGCACGAACCAGCCCTGCTCGTCGTCGTACTGCCCGCCCGCGATGATCTCGCTCCCCGGCTGGTGCCGGGCCCGCTCGATCGCCGACACGTGCTTGGCGAACGCGCGCTCGTCGATGACCGCGCCCATGAAGGTCGACAGGTCCGTCACCGGTCCGACGGTCAGCGACTCGACGACGCCGACGAGGTCGTCCCGCAGGCGCTCCCACGCCGACCGCGGGACGTACGCGCGGGACGCCGCCGAACACTTCTGGCCCTGGTACTCGAAGGCTCCGCGGACGAGCGCCGTCCGCAGCACGTCGACGTCGGCCGACGGGTGCGCGAGCACGAAGTCCTTGCCGCCGGTCTCGCCGACGATCCGCGGATAGCCGCGGTAGGTGTCGAGGTTCTGCGCGACGGACCGCCAGAGGTGCTTGAAGGTCGCCGTCGACCCGGTGAAGTGGATGCCCGCGAGGTCGGGGTGCGAGAGCGCGACGTCGCTGACGGCGAGCCCGTCGCCGTGCACGAGGTTGATCACGCCGGGCGGCAGCCCGGCCGCCTCCAGCAGCCGCATCGTGAAGTGCGCGGCGAACGCCTGGGTGGGTGACGGCTTCCAGACCACGACGTTGCCCATCAGCGCGGGCGCCGTCGGCAGGTTGCCCGCGATGGCCGTGAAGTTGAACGGCGTGATCGCGTAGACGAAGCCCTCGAGCGGCCGGTGGTCGGTGCGGTTCCAGACGCCCTTGCTGTTGGCCGGCGGCTGATCGGCCAGGATCTGCGCCGCGAAGTACGCGTTGAACCGCCAGAAGTCGATGAGCTCGCAGGCGGAGTCGATCTCCGCCTGGTACGCGGTCTTGCTCTGGCCGAGCACGGTCGCGGCGTTGAGGGTCTGCCGCCACCGCCCGCTGAGCAGCTCCGCGGCCTTGAGGAACACCGCGGCACGCTCGTCGAACGGGGTCGAGCGCCACGCCGGGGCCGCGGCGAGCGCGGCGTCGACGGCGGCGCGGGCGTCGTCGTGGGTCGCGTTCCACAGCGTGCCGAGCGTCGAGTGCCGGGCGTGCGGCTGGACCACGTCGAACGGCTTGCCCTCGCCGCCGAGCTCCCGCCCACCGATCGTGTGCGTGAGGTCGACCTGCCCCTCGCCCAGCTCGGCGAGCCGCGCCAGCAGCGCCGCCCGCTCGGCACTGCCGGGGGCGTAGTCCAGGACCGGCTCGTTCACTGGTGCGGGCACGCGGGTGGCGGCGTCCATGTCCGCATCCTCTGCCGTGACGGAGGGCACGACAAGTTCCCCCGGCCCGGCATCGCCCTGTTGGATGGCGCCGTGCATCCCGGCAGTGCGGACGACGAGCCGCTCGTCGCCCGCGTGCCCGGCCCCGCGGGCGACGTACGGGTGCAGGTCTGGCCGGCGCTCGAGGACCCGGGCCGCCCGGTGCTGCTGGCGTTCCACGGCTGGACGGACGGTGGCCTGGTCTTCGGCCCGCTCGCCGAGGCTCTCGGCCGGCGCTGGACGGTCGTCGCGCCGGACGCTCCCGCCCACGGCGGGACGCCCTGGCGCCCCTCCCCCGGCGCGTCCGGCCGGGAGGAGCACCGGCTCGACGACCAGATCGCCGTCGGCGTCGCCGTGCTCGACGCGCTGCCCGCACTGCGCGGCCGGCGCTCCCCCGTCGTGACGCTCGGCCACTCCATGGGCGCGATCCCCGCGGTGGGCGTCGCGGCGGCCCGGCTGGACGCCGTCCGGCACGTCGTGCTCGAGGACCCGGTGCGGACGGCGGGGCGCCCGGCGCGCCGGCAGACGGAACGCCGCCGCCGGGTGGAGGCGCTGCAGGCGCTCGACCTCGACGCGCGGATCGCGCTGGGCCGCGCCGAGCACCCGGAGTGGCCGGACGACGAGCTATCGCCGTGGGCGCGCACGAAGGGCGAGGTCGACGTCGCGCACCTGCGGCCGGCGACGGACTGGGGAGAGCCGCTCGCGACCCGGCTGGCCGGCATCGGCTGCCCCGTGACGCTCGTGCACGGCGCGCCGGCGCGGGGCGGGATCGTCTCGGCGGCGTCGGCCCGCCGCGCCGCCCGCGCGTGCCGGGCCGGGTGCGAGGTCCTCGCTCTCGACGCCGGGCACAACGTGCGGCGTGAGGCCCGCCCCGGCTTCGTCGCGGCGCTGGCCGCGGTGCTCACGGAGCACGCCTCCTGAGTCAGGGCAGCAGGTCGGGGATCTCCGTCACGTCGTACCAGAGCAGTTCGGTCGCCTCGGCCTCGTCGAGCGCGAACCGGGCGTCGTCGTCCCCGTCGTCCGCGGCGGGCAGCGCCCGGGCGGCCGCCGCGACGACGTCCGCGGCCTCGGGCTCGTCGACGTGAACGCTCGCCACGTCCTCCAGCGGCACCGCGGACAGCACCGTCACGGCCGACCGGAAGAGGTCGTCGTGCCGGGGCCGGACGGCCGTGTCCGGCACGTCGGCGGCGACCACGACCCGCCGGAAGGAGGCCTTGCCGGCGGCGGCGAGCAGCCGCAGCGACGCCTCCGCCGCGTCGGTGAGCGCGGCGTACTCGAGCTCCTCGAGGTCGCCGCTGACGTACCACTCGCGGATCGCCGGCGTCACCGCGTGAGCGTCCAGCGGCGGCGTGGCGAAGGCACCGGCCTCGTACGCCGCGGCCAGACCGTCGACCGTGGTGGGCAGGTAGACGCGCATCAACCCGCCTCGTCGAACTCGACGCGCGCGGCTTGCTTCGTGAGGGGCTGGGGGTCGCGCAGCGCCGCGACGGAAGTGCGCAGCGACGTCCGCAGCACCTCCTGCCGGCGCTCCCCGGCCATGAGGTTGGAGCCCATCGCGGCGAGGTCCTCCGGCCCCGGCCCGAGCACGGTGACCTCCGTACCCGAGGCGTGGACCTTGGCGACCTCGCGCAGGCAACGCCGGGTGACCTGCGCGCGCCAGCGCCGCTCGGCGCGCGCGAGCAGGGACGCCGGGCGGTCGAACGCGAACGACACCATCGGGGCGAGCACGAACACCTCGTCCAGGCCGAGGCCGGCCGTCAGGTCGGTGCTCGTCGCCGACCAGGCACCCCCGTCGACGTACCGGTGCGCGCCGACGGTGACCGGCGCGTACCAGCCGGGGATCGCGCACGAGGCCATGACGGCGCCCGCGAGGTCGACGGAGGGCGCGCCCTCCGAGCCGAACACCACACGGCGGCCGGTCTCGTAGTCCAGGGCGACCACCCGGACGCCGGGGTGCGGCGCCCAGCCGTGCGGGACGAGGCCGGCCACGAGCGCACCGACGGCGGCGAGGCTGCCGCGGCCCTCGGGCAGCAGCCCGGCGAGCACCGCCGTCGGAGGCATCCGGTGCCAGCGCGAGACGTTCCGGGTGACCAGCGTCGCGCTGCCGACGTGGAAGTGCGGGCGCGGCGGGTGGGCGCCGCCGGCCGAGGTGTCGTAGTCCCAGGCGGCGGTGGCGAGCCGGTCGTCGGAGGGCCGGACGCCGAGCTGGTGGGCGCGCAGGTCGTCGACGGGGACGCCGGCGCCGAGGAGCGCCGTCGTCACCGACCCCGCCGACGTGCCGACGAGAACCTGCGCGTCCCGGGCGTCGAGGCCGTGCACCTCCTGCAGAGCGGCGAGCGCGCCGACCATCCAGGCCCCGCCGAGGACGCCGCCCCCGCCGAGCACCAGGCCCCAGCGCCCGCTCACCGCGCGGCCTCGACCAGCTCGGCGAGCGAGTCGACGATGCAGCGGCGCAGGTCGTCGAGGTCCGGCATCGCCTCGCGGTCGCCGTTGAGTCCGTAGTGGACGCCGCCGTCGTACGACGTGAGCCCGATCGCGAGCGCCTGTCCCCGGGCGAGCGGGACGACCGGGTAGGAGGCGAGCATGCGCGACCCGTCCAGATAGAGCGGGTGCTGCGGGCCCGGCACGTTGGTCACGACGAGATTGAACAGCCGCCGAGACAGCCCGGACGCGACCCGGGCCCCGAGCGAGTGGAGTGTCGGGGGCGCGAACCCGGCGATCCCGACGATCGCGGGCGCGCTGAGCGCCTGGCCGGCTTCGCGGTGCACCCGGGTCTGATAGGCGACCTGGTGCAGCCGCATGATCGGGCTGGGCTCGCCGGTGGGCAGGTCGACGAGCAGCGAGGCCACCCGGCTGCCGATCGCACCGGCGTCCGACGGGGTCTCGGCCCGCACGCTCATCGGCACCAGGGCGCGGACGGCGGCGCCTTGCCCCACCCCGGCCCCGCGGCTGAGAAGCCACACGCGCAGCGCCCCGGCGAGCACGGCGAGCACCACGTCGTTGACCGTGGTGGCCGGGCCCGGGTCCGCCCCCCGCGACCGGGCGTGGAAGGCCCGGATCTTGCGGTAGTCCTCGAGGTCGGTGGCCAGGATCGCGAACCGCCGGTGGCCGCTGATGTCGACGTTGAGCGGGCTGCGCGGCTGGGTGCGGGTGGCGCTGCGGGCGGCGACGGCGAGGCCTCCGAGCGCCTCCGCGGCACGTGCGCCGACGGTGAGGACGTCGCCGATGCTCGCCCGCGCCGTGTCGGAGAGCACCTGCTGGGGACGCCGGAGGGTGTCGGCGACCGCTGCGGCCACGAGCTCGGCGAAGCTCGGCTCCCGCGACGGGCGCCACGTGTGCAGCGGCGGCTCCCGGCGGTCGGCCTCGTCGTCGAGGACGACCTGCCCGATGTCGACCGCGTGGACGCCGTCCACGAGCGCCTGGTGGACCTTGGTGACGACGGCGAACCGATCGCCCTCGAGTCCTTCGACGACGTCGATCTCCCAGAGCGGGCGCGACCGGTCGAGGCGCCGCGCCTGGATCTGGGCGACGAGCTCCTCGAGCTGCTCCTGGGAGCCCGGCGTCGGCAGGGCGAGCCGCCGCACGTGGTAGCTGAGGTCGAAGCGCTCGTCGTCCACCCAGACCGGGTTCGCGATGCGGCCGGGCACGAACCGGACGCGCTGCCGGTAGCGCGGGACCAGGGCGATGCGCGCCTCGACGTGGCGGAGCAGCCGGGGGTGGTCGAGCCCGGCGTCCCCCGGCCGGAAGATCATGACGGAGCCGACGTGCATCGGCGTCGTCCGCTCCTCGAGATAGAGGAACGAGACGTCGAGCGGTGACAGCCGGTCCGACACCGCGCCACCTCCTCGACCCGCCGGATCACGCGGCCAGGACGATCCTGTCATGCGCCCCGCGTATCGTGTCGGCCGCACATCCCGACCATGACCCGCACGGCCGTAGCCCATCCGGAGGACGCGGTGACCTCGACCCCCCGCCGACCGCTCGCGCGCGGCGTCGCCCTGCTCGGCGGGGGGTTGCTGCTGGCGGGCTGCGGCGGGGTCGCCTCGAGCTCCTCGACCGCGACGCCGGCACCGGTCGCGAGCTCGGCGCCGGCCGCCACCGCGGCGTCCCCGCCTGCCACCGACGACACGTCGACCGGGTGCGGGGTGGGGCAGCAGATCATGGTGAAAGGTTCGACCGTCACCCCGCCCCCGTCGACGCTCGACGTCCGCGCCGGCTGCCAGGTGAGCCTGACGATCACGTCGGACCGGACGAGCGAGGTGCACGTCCACGTCGTCGACCTGGAGAAACCGATCTCCGCCGGGAAGCCGCTGACGATCGAGTTCACCCCGACCCAGCAGGGCGTGTACGAGGTCGAGCTGCACGATCCGGACCTGCTCCTGGTCAAGCTCGCCGTCCGATGACGTCGGCGCTCGTCGCGCACGGGATCGGCGGCCGCCAGGACCTCCCGCTGCCCCTCGGCTGGGCGATCGCTGGCGCGGCCACGGCCGTGGTCGTGTCGTTCGTCCTGCTCGGCGTGCTGTGGCGGGAGCCGCGGCTGGACGTCGAGAAGGCCGGCCGCCCGCTGCCCGCCGGGCTCGCACGGGTGCTAGACGCGCCGGCGTTCCGCCGCACGCTCGCCGCGCTCGGGCTGGTCGGTGCGGCGTGGACCCTACTCGCCGTGGTGTTCGGGCCGGACGACACTCGCAACCCCGTGCCGTACGTCGTCTACGTGCTGGTCTGGGTCGGCCTGGTGCCGCTGTCGGCGCTCCTCGGGCCGGTCTGGCGGCAGGTGAACCCGCTCCGGACCGTGCACGCCCTGCTGAACCGCGGCCTCGGCCTCGACCCGAGGGGGGGCATGCGCGAGCTGCCCGACCGCCTCGGCTGGTGGCCGGCGGCGGTGGGGTTGTACGCCTTCGCGTGGCTCGAGCTCGTGTCGTCCGACCCGGCGGCGCTCGCCACGCTGCGCTGGGCGATCGCGCTGTACGCGGCCGTCGAGCTGTTCGCGGCGCTGGTCTACGGGAGCCGATGGTTCGACCGCGGGGACCCGTTCGAGGCCTGGTCGGGCCTGTTCGGGCGGATCGCGCCGCTCGGGCGCCGGGGCGCGGACGGCGTGCTCGTCGTCCGCGCGCCGCTCGTGGGCCTGGACGCCGTCGCCGCCGCGCCCGGGCTCGTCGCGACCGTGGCCGTGATGCTCGGCTCGACGGCGTACGACGGGCTGTCGGGGTCGACCGCGTGGAACGGGTTCATCCAGTCCCACGGCTGGAGCCGCCAGCAGGCCGGGACGGTCGGGCTGACTCTGACCGTGCTCGTGCTCGCGGCGGTCTTCATGGTGTGTGCAGGGGTGGCGGGGCGGGTCGGGGGCCTCGGCCTGGCGGAAGCCGCGGGGACGTTCGCGCCGTCCGTGGTGCCGGTCGCGCTCGGGTACGTCGTCGCGCACTACTACTCGTTCTTCGTCGTGGAGGCGCAGAACGCGTTCATCCGGCTGTCGGACCCGCTCGG
Source organism: Kineosporiaceae bacterium (assembly GCA_035630955.1). Classification (GTDB taxonomy): domain Bacteria; phylum Actinomycetota; class Actinomycetes; order Actinomycetales; family Kineosporiaceae; genus DATKNA01. The sequence continues at coordinate 444 of DASQJO010000442.1, read as the reverse complement.
GATCGGCGCGAACTGGCTCGGGCTGTCGCGCCTGCAGGCGTCGTACACGCTGGTGTCGCCGACGGCGGTGGCGGACGTCCAGGTCGGCGCGATCGTCGTCGGGCACGTGCTCGGGGTGATCGTGGCGCACGACCGCGCGGTGAAGCTCTTCCCGCGGACCAGGGCGGTCGTGGGGCAGATCCCGCTGCTCGTCCTCATGGTCGCGCTGACGTGCGGCGGCCTGTTCCTGCTCTTCTGGGACTGAGCCGCCTCCCGCTCGCCCGCACTGGCCCGGCTTCCTGCTCGTCCCGAGGTCGGTGCCCTTCGACGCCTCGTGTTCATGCCTCCGCTCCCACCTCTCAGCCTTCAGCCGCCGCCTTTCTGCACGTCATCCACAGGGGGCGAGGCGTCGCCCCATCGTCCACAGCCGGATAGTTGAGCTCTCGCCTGATCAGCTTGAACGAT
>DASQJO010000441.1:0-11169 GCA_035630955.1 Kineosporiaceae bacterium | reverse complement strand
TCTCGGAGGCGCCTGGTACCCGGCGGCCTTGAGCAGGGCGGTGTTGTAGTAGAGCCCGTAAGTGTCGGCCAGCGCCGGCATGGCGCAGCGGACGCCGCCGAACTGGGTGTAGTCCAGCGAGACCTTCGGGATCTGCGACATGTCGACCTTGTCCCGCGCGATGTAGGGGCCGAGGTCGATCCAGGCCTTGCTGCCGCAGTACGACCCGATCCTGTCCGCCGTGAACGACAGGGCGACGTCCGGTGCGTTCCCGGCTCGGATGGCCTTGACGATCTTGTCGTCGTCCTGGGCGCCGACGTTCTTCACCGTGATCCACGGATGGCCGGCCTCGAAGCTCTTGACGGCCTTGCCGAGCACGCCGAGCTCCCGGTCGGTGAAGCCGCTCCAGAGGGTGATGGTGACGGGCGTCCTGTCCGTCGCTGCGCCGGAGGGTGGCGAGGAGGCGGAGCCCGTGTCCGCGCTGCCTCCCGAGCACGCGGCCAGGCCGGCCACCACGGAGAGCACCGCGGCGACGCCGGCGTGCCGGTGCCGGCGGGACGCGCCGGGCGAGGAGGAGGTGCCGATGTGTCGCGACCTGGTCATCACGCCTCCATGCGATTCGGGACCGAGGACGGAGCTGGGTGAACGGGGGCGCCGCGCGCGTCGTCGTCGAGCCCGGGCACGCGGCCCAGCACCCGTTCGCGGGCGGTGCTGACGGCGGCGACGGCGGCGCCGTCCAGCACCGCGTGATCGCCGAGCTCGCTGACGACCAGGGTGGGGCGCAGCGGGCCGAGGCGCCGCACCTCGTCGTCCAGCAGGGGCAGCAGCACGTCGGCGGCGCCGATCCCCAGGCCCCCGCTCAGCACGATGAGGCCGGGGTCGACGACGGCGCTGACCGCGACGACGCCCATCGCCAGATGACGCGCCTGCTCGCGCACGACCTCCAGGGCCCGCGTATCGCCGGCCCTGGCGTGCTCGATGACGGCTCGCGCGGACGAGGCCCGCAGCCCCCGACGGCGGGCCGCCCGGACCACGCCCTCGGCCGCGGCGACCTCCTCCAGCACGTGGCCCGCAGGACGCCGGCGTCTGGGCGCGGGTCCCGGCGGGACGGCGGGGGCCTCCGACGCCGGCGGCACGGGCAGGTACCCGATCTCGCCGGCGGACCGGGTGGCGCCGGAGCGGAGCCGGCCGTCGAGCACCAGCGCCAGCCCGATGCCGGTGCCGACCGAGAGGAAGGCGAAGTCGGGTGCCCGGCGCCCATGGCCGAAGGCGAGTTCGGCCGTGGCCGCCAGGTTCACGTCGTTCGCCAGCTCGACGGGGACGCCGAGTGCCTCGCGCAGCGCGGCCGCGGGCTCCCCCCGCTGGAGTCCGGGCAGGCTGCGGGCCAGCCGGACCCGGCCGCCGTCCGGGGCCACCACCCCGGGGACGCCGACGGTCACGGCCACCAGGGCCGTTCCCCGGACGCCGGACTCCGCCACGAGATCGGCGGCGAGTGCGACGAGCTGTGCCGCCAGCACCGCGGCCGAGGTGCCGCGCGTCGGCTCGGTGCGCTCCGCCAGGCGCCGTCCGGCGAGGTCGGTGACGCAGGCACGGATCAGGCGGCGACCGACGTCGACCGCCAGCGCGGTGCCGGCGTCCGGCGCGACGTCGTACAGCACGGCCGTGGCGCCCGGATGCCCGCTGGTGCGGCCCACCTCGCGGATCACCCCGTCGCGCTGCAGGGCGGCGATCGCGATCGAGACCGTGGGCTTGGACAACCCGGTCGAGCGGGACAGCTGCGCGCGGGAGACGGCACCGCCGTCGAGGATGGCCTCCGCGATCAGGCGAGCGTTCCGTGCCCCCAGGTCCGTCGTGCTGACCAGGTCCACGGCGCCTCCGTCACTCCGGGGAATCGATAGTTCGTAAGGCTCGCGAACTATCGATGGGACGTGACGCTAGAGGTGCACCGACGGCGCCGTCAAGAGTGCGCGGAGCGTGGAATGCTCGACCGACGCCTCCCGAGCCGAGGAACCCATGACCGAGCGCCGACCGGCACCGTCGCTGCACCCGCTGCTGGCCCGGCGCTGGAGCCCGACCGCGTTCGACCCGCTCGCCGAGGTGTCGGAGGACGACGTCGAGACGCTCCTCGAGGCGGCCCGCTGGTCGCCGTCCGCCGGCAACTCCCAGCCGTGGGCGTTCGTGGTCGGACGCCGGGGCGACCCGACGCACGCGCGGCTCGTGGCCCACCTCGCCCCCAGCACGCGGCGGTGGGCGCCGGCCGCCGGCGTCCTCGTCGCCAACCTCGCGCACCGCTACGTCGAGGGCACCGACTGGGAGTACTCGGAGTTCGCCCTCTACGACCTCGGGCAGGCCGTGGCGCACATGACCGTGCAGGCCCTCGCGCTCGGCCTGCACGTGCGCCAGTTCCGGGCGTTCGACCGGGAGGGGATCGCGGAGGAGTTCGCCGTGCCGCGGCACTGGGAGGTGACCACGATGTCGGCAATCGGCCGGGCGGCGCGGACCCCCGCACCACCGGCGTCCCCGGCCGGCCTGCCGGGGAGCCGGGAACGTCGCGGCGGCCTCCGCTGGCCGACGGTCTGATCCCCGCAGGGCGCACCGGGAGCGGGTCACCCCGGCCGGATGAGGAACCGCGCGGGCTCCTGGCCCAGGCTCGAAGGGACTACCGACACCGACCCGACGGAGGAAAGCTGATGGCTACCGGAGATGCACCCGTCCTGGAGACGCTGGCCGACATCAACGCGGTCTCCCTGGCCCGCACCGAGCTCGATGCGCAGACGCTGCTCATGGTCCGCATCGGGGCGCTCGTCGCGGTCGGCGCGCCGCCCGCCTCGTACCTGATGCACATCGGGCCGGCGATCGAGTCGGGCGTGACCGTCGAGCAGGTCCAGGACGTGCTCGTCACCGTCGCCCCCATCACGGGCGCACCGCGAGTCCTCACCGCCGCGAGCAACATCGCGCAAGCGCTCGGCGTCGCCGTCGACATCGTCACCCAGCTCGCCGCCGAGGAAGCCGAGCAGGACGGCGCCGGTCGCCCCTGACGGAGGCCCGAACGGACGAACCGCCGCCGCCCTGATCAGGGCGGCGGCGGTTCCGCGTGGAGGCTCAGCTGCGGCGGTGCTGCGTCCCGGGCCGCCGGCTGCCGGAGGCCCGGTCGGTGGAGGGTTCCTGCGTGATCCACCACCACCACGTCCCACCCGCCGAGGCGATCAGCAGCCCCTGCAGGAACGTGTCGTCCAGCCCGAGGACGGCGCCGACGACCATGACCAGGGCTCCGAAGATCATCACGGAGCGAGGCCGCACGATCTGCCGCCGGAGGCGCGCGCCGAAGCCGGGCCGGAAGGACGCGGCGAACCGGGGGTCGTCGAACCCCAGCTCGCGTTCGATGCGTTCCAGCTCACGGCGTTCCCGCTCACTCAGCATGTGCCGGCCCTCCTCGGTGTGCCCCCATCACACGCCTGCCGGCGTCCCGGGTCGTCACCCCGCCCGGATGACGCGATTGTGCGCCTCCGACGGCTCCTCCCGAGGGGATGACGCCTACCCCGACCGCTCGACGCAAGGGGCGCAGGATCACCGCGCGGATGATCGTCACGGGGCGCCGGAGCGCTCGGAGTGCCCGGTCCAGATGCGGCGCTGCACGGCGAGGCCGGCGGCGCCGACGGCGATGAGCACGACGACGTTCAGCAGGAGCTGCAGCGCCGACCCCGCCGCCTCGGACCGGATGCCGTAGGCGAGGGAGACCCCGACGTCCGCGGCGGCCGGGATCGTGGTGACGGAGATGAACACGCCGATGAGGGCGTTGGCCCGGGCCTCGGTGAGCGAGACGACGCCCACGATCCCGGCGAGCACGGCGACGACGACCGAGAACGCGTCGGGGGTGTCGATCAGGCTCGCCACCGGCCGGACACCGGCCAGGAACGCCGCGGGCGTCTGCCCCGACACCCGGACGGCGACCGCGAGGACGAAGGTCAGGGCGATCGCGACGAGGAAGCCCCAGAGCAGCGCGAGCAGGCCGTCCCGCAGGGCGCGGCGGTCGCGCAGCCCCACGGCGAGCGCCACGGCGATGATCGCGTTGTACTCCGGGCCCACGACCATCGCCCCCACGACGAGGATCTGCGAGTTCGTGAGGACGCCGACCGCCCCGATCATCCCGGCGATGGCGAGCAGGATGTAGAAGCTGGGCGCGTACGTCTCCCCGCTGCGGATCACCGCCTCCACCATCTCCCAGACGGGCGCCCGCTCGCGCCGGAGAGCGCCGTGGTCGGACCCCCCGGCCCCGGCGGACGACAGCGCGGCGTCGACCTGCTCCACGCTGATCGGCCCGCCCTGGTCGAGCCCGAACGCGCGCAACGCGCGGAACACGGGGTTGGCCGTGCTCTGGCGCACGTCGAACTGCAGCGCGTCGCCGTCCGGGCGGCGAGCGGCGCCGAGGTGAACGACGACGTTGTGCACGCCGGGCGCACCCAGCAGCCAGTCGGCGAGCTCGCGCGTCCGGCCCGGGGGGCTCACCACCCTGACGTGCAGCATCTCTCGCCGCCATCCTGCAGCTCCGCTCCGCCTCGACACCGCGAGCGTGATCCCGGTCCCGGCGCGCCGTCCTCACCCGCGCCGAAGGACGCGGGCGGCTGCGAGCGCCCTGACCATGGACATGCGCCCTCGGCGTGAACGGCCCGGGCAGGCGTTCATCCCTTCCGGATGAGGTGGACGGCGACCGGGACGAACGAACGTGGCGCCGTCGGCAGCAGATCGTCAGCACAACCCTCGATACAACCTCGGCACAACCTCAGCACAACCTCAGCAGCAGGTCGAAGGAGGCACTGTCGTGACCGACACGAGTTCGTCGTCCGGCACCACGTCCCGCGTCCCGGCGCAGTCCGGGATCCCCCCGCAGGCCACGGGCTGGGTGGGCTGGATCGTCTTCGCCGCCACGATGATGATCCTCGTCGGCGCCCTGCACGCGATCCAGGGCTTCGTCGCGCTCTTCAAGGACGCCTACTACCTGGTGGCCAAGAGCGGGCTGGCGGTCTCCGTCGACTACACCGCCTGGGGATGGATCCACCTCCTCGCGGGCATCCTGGTGGCCGGCGCCGGCCTCGCGCTGCTCACCGGGCGGACCTGGGCGCGGGTGGTCGGCGTGGTCGTCGCCGTCGTCAGTCTGGCCGCCAACTTCACGTTCATCAGCGCGTACCCGGTCTGGTCCATGATCGTGATTGCCCTCGACGTCTTCATCATCTACGCGCTCATCGTGCACGGCCGGGAGCTGCGGCCGGACGGCGTCTGAGACCCTCGGTCCCCCCACGAGACGGCGGTGGAGCATGTTCTCGTTCGTCACACCCCGCACGGCGGGCGGGCGCGCGCGCCCGCACCTCGGCCGGACGGCGCCGCACGACCCCGCCGGGCCCGTCACGCGCTCGCTCGGCCGGCACGCCGAACAGACGGGGATGCTCGTCGCCGCCGCCATCGCCCCCGGGACGTTCGCGCGGTCCCTCGGCCCACGGTCGGCCGTCGACCAGGGCATCGTCACGGGCATCGTCACCGGCCTCACGTACGCGGCCACGGTGGCCTCGCAGGACGGCCTCGCCGCCCTGGCCCGCATCGGCAGCTCCGGCGAGGAGCACGTGCTGCGGCGGATGCTGCTGGTCGACCTCGCGGCGATCCCCGTCGGCCTGGCGGTGCCGCGCGCGCTGCCGGTCCAGGACGGCGAGTCCGTGCTGCGCAGCCTGGCCCGTCAGGCCGCCTGGCGCGCCGGGCTGACCGGTCTGGGAAGTGCCCTCGTCCTGGCGTCCGGGCAGGCCGTGACCCGCCTCGACCGCAGGCTCGGGCCGCTCCCCCTGGCCGTCCCGGCCGGGTTGGTCCTCGTCGCCGCGCAGGAGTGGCGGCAGCGGGCCCCGTCGGACGACACGAGCACCCCGCCGGACCCCCGCCCGGCACTGCCGGTGTCGCTCGGCGTCGGCGCCGGCGTCGTCGCGGGACTCGGGGTGCTGGCCGTGGCCGAGGAGCGCCTCGCCTCGGCGATCGACCACCAGCTCGCCAGTCGGGTGCAGGGGTCGGCGGGCATGTGGCGGGTCGTGGGCCACGCGGCCGTCCTCGCCGCCGTCGGTGCGGCCGGCTCGGCGCTGTGGAGCAGGGCGATGCAGCGGGTGGAGTCCGCCGTGCTGAACGTGGACGCCGTGCTGACGCACGAGGCGGACAACCACTGGACGCTCGACACCTGCAGCGGGAGCCGGCAGAGCCTGGTCTCGTGGGAGTCGCTGGGACGTGAGGGCCGGCGCCACGTCGTGTCCGCCGTCCGGCCGCAGCCGCTCGCGAACCGGCCGCCCGGCCTGCCCGACCTGTCCATCCCCACCGTCACCGGCCGCCCCGCGCTCGCGACACCGGTCGAGGTGTACGTCGGGCTCGACGCCGCACCCACCGCCGCCGAACGCGTCGATCTCGCCCTCGCCGAGATGGATCGGACCGGGGCCTGGGACCGGGGTCTCATCATGCTGATCTCCCCCACCGGGACCGGGTACGTGAACTACTGCGCCGTCGCGGCCACGCAGTACCTCACCCGCGGCGACGTCGCCACGGTCACGCTGCAGTACTCCAAGCGGCCGTCCCCGCTCTCGCTGAGCAAGATCGCGACCGCGCGCGAGCAGAACCGCCTGCTGTGGTCGAGGATCGCCGCCCGGGTGCGGGACATGCCGACGGACCGACGGCCGCGGGTCGTCGTGTTCGGCGAGAGCCTGGGGGCCCACACCAGCCAGGACGTCTTCCTGCACTGGGGGACCCTCGGGCTGGAGGCCCTGGGCATCGACCGTGCGCTGTGGGTGGGCACGCCCTGGGCGAGCGGGTGGATGCAGGAGGTGACCCGGGGCGGGCGCGGTGACACGGACGACGACGCGATCGCCGTGGTCAACGACATCGAGCAGTTCCGGGCGCTGCCGCCCGAGCGGGCGGCCACCGTGCGCTACGTGCTGCTCAGCCACGACAACGACGGGGTGACGAAGTTCGGCCCGGACCTGATCGCGAGGTCGCCCCGCTGGCTGCGCGAGCGGCCTCCCAGCGTCGAGACCGTCGAGCCCTACAGCCCGAGAGGGATCCCTGCGTCCATGCGCTGGCGGCCGGTGACGACGTTCTTCCAGCTGCTCGTGGACATGAAGAACGCGCAGACACCGGGGGCCTACCAGGCGACGCGGCACGACTACCGGCCAGACCTGACCCGCTTCATCGACGCGGTGTACGGCCTGGGCGCCACGGAGGAGGAACTGCGGACCGTGGAGGCCGCGGTTGCACGCCGCGAGCAGGCCCGCGAAGAGTTGATGGGGCCCCAGGAACCCGACCGGCCGGACGATGCGACGGACGGTCCTCAGGTGCCGGCGGCTCGCGCGGACGGGCGCGGCGACCACCAACGCTGACCGTTCCGGCGTCGAGTGGCACACCCGCGACCCGGTTGCCGGCGCACGCGGACGTCGACGTCACCCTTGATCGACCGCGGGAACCACCACGTCTTCCTGCCCCTTGCCCTACTACCACCGACGCGATGGCGGTCGTCACGCGCTACGGCGACGGCAGGGTCCAGGAGAGCACCCGCGATGCGGGCTGGACCGGCCGTGGACGCCCTGGGAGGGTTCGGTGGCGCCATCCAGGCGCCGTTCCTCAGCGAGGAGCAGACGAAGGAGCTGCAGGGAGCACTGCACGGGCATCTGACCCGCGTCGGTCCGTAGCCGCGTCGCCGTCCCCGGTCCCGCCGTCGTCGGCGTCGTCCGCGTCCCGGTCCTCCGCCTCGTCGGCGTCCTCCGCCTCGTCCGTGTCCTCCGCCTCGTCCGCGGCGTCCGCGGCGTCCGCCGCCTCGGTGAGGAACGCCCGCACCTCGACCAGGCGGAACCGCCGACGTCCTCCGGGGGTGCGGACCGAGGTGAGCTTTCCCGCCCTCGCCCACCGCGTGACCGTCTTGGGGTCCACCCGGAAGAGCTCGGCCACCTCGGAGGCCGTGAGCAGGCGATCCCCCGGTGCCGGTACCGGCGCGCTCATGACGTCCTCCCTCTCGTGCAGGTCCTCGATGATCAAGACCGCCACCTCCCTTCGTGGACGGGCCATCGCACGGCCTCACGCCCCGGTGACGAGGGCCTCGGCAGGAGCGATCCGCTGACCGACCACGGTGCGCGGCCGGGTCCGTCCCGGAACCGCGCCCCCGACGACGGCGAGCGCCGAAGGGCCCGACTCGAGCAGGGCCCGGCTCACGGACCCCAGGACGAGCGGGGAACGAGCGCCGCTGCCGCGTCGCCCGACCGCCAGGAGCGCGCGGGCACCCGCGTAGCGGGACAGCGCGCCGGGCACGTCACCCTGCACGGCCACGTCCCGGGCGATCAGCCCGGGGTGCGCGCATCGGGCACGCTCCACCCAGACGCGCGCCAGGTGCGCGGCCCCGGCCGGCGATCCCTCGGCCTGGTCGCGGACCCGCAGGGAGTTGCCGGCGACACAGACCACGTGCAAGACGGCACGGGCGGCCACCGCCACCGCGGCGCCGAAGTCCAGCGCTGCCAGGGCCCCCACGGAACCGTCGATCCCGACGACGACGGGCCGATCGGCCCCCGGGGGCCTTGCCCCGAACAGTCCCACCACGATCACCGGACAGGCGCTGCGCGCCGCCACCGGCTGGACCAGGGCACCCGAGCGGCTGCCCAGGTGCCCTGGGGCGCCGAGGACCACGACGTCGGCCTGCCGGGACGCGGCGACCAGGAGCTCCCGCGGCGAGCCCACCTCGGCCCGGGCCAGGACGGGGACGCCGGGCGCCGCCGCGGAAGCGGCCGCCGCGCCCGCGGTCGCCCTGCGCAGCGCCCGAGTGGTGGCGGCGCGCCAGCGCCGCACCATGAGCGCCGGAGGGGAGTCGGCGAGCAGCGCGTGGTCCACGACCGTGAGCACGGTCAGGGCGGCGCGCCGCCGCTCGGCCTCGGCAGCGGCCCAGCGGAGCGCCCGCCGCGACGACCCGGACCCGTCGTACCCCACCAGCACCTGACCGGACATCGGTGGTCCTCCCTCGGTCACGTGCCCAGGAGCTTGGACTTCTGCCGTTCGAACTCCTCGTCCGTCAGGACTCCCTGACCCTTCAGCTCGGCGAGCTGCTGCAGCTGGGCGATGGTGGCGCTCATGTCCGGTGCTGCCGGCGCTGGGGCGGCGGCCGGTTCCGGCTGCGGCGGGTAGCCCTGCTGGGGGTAGCCCTGCTGCGGGTAGCCCTGCGGGGGGTACTGCTGCTGCTGCTGGGCGTACTGCTGCTGCTGGACGTACTGCTCGTGTTCGTACTGCTGCTGGTCCTGGTCGGCCCACCGGCCGGCCTGCCGGCGCGACACCCGGTTGGACACCGCCGTGGCGGTGCCGGCGACCACGGCCGTGCGGGCGACTCCTCGAATCAGTCCGGGCATGTCGGTCTCACTCCTGTCCGGTCGTTCGCGCGCCGACGCGCTGGCGCTCGTCGGTCGCATCGATCTCGTCGGTGCCTGCGGACGCCTCGGCCGCGTCCAGGGCCTGCAGGACGGCGTCGAGCGGGATCCGGTCGGCGGCGACCAGACGGGCCCCGCTGCGACGAAGCGCCCCGGCGAGCGGGGCGGCCCACCGGTTCTCGTAGATCAGGATGGCGGCGGCACTGCCCGCCTCCAACGCGGCGCCCGCCCGCTCGACGTCGTCCGCACCCATGAGCCCGGACCTGGCGCCGTCGAAGACGGACAGGCCGCCCGCGCCGTCGGCGTCCAGCTGGCCGATCTCGACCGAGTGGACCGTGCCGTCGGCGAACTTCTTGACGAACACCATGTCGAGGATCCGGATGATCCGCCGGTCGACGAGATCGACCAGCAGGGGCAGGCCCTCACCGGTCATCCGTGCACCCGGGAACTCGACGACCAGATAGTCGATCGGGCCGAGTTCGTCCACCTGGTCCGTTCGCTCACTCATTCCACACCTCCGCCGCTCTGCGGGCGCCTGTCGTCCACGCCGCTGTTGGCGTACACGCTCCGCCAGGCGCCGCCCCGCCGCGTCATCCACCTGGGGTGAGCCGGGCGGGATGCTCATCCGCCCGGGGGGACGGTCCCGTGGCCGAGCGGCGCCCACGATGACGGCATGACGAGTCCGACCGACGAGACGACCGTGCTCGACGCCGACGAGCGCGCCGAGCTGATCCGGCTGCGCGCGGAGGTGGCGCGGCTGAGGGAGGAGACCCCGGAGGGTCCCGCCGGGCCGCGCCGCTCCCGATCGGCCCGCGGGTGGGGGCGCACGATCGCGGCCGTCCTGCTGATCGGCATCGCGTGCGCGCTCGCACCGCTCTCCGTGGTGTCGGTGTGGGCCCGCGGAGAGGTGACCGACACCGATCGCTACGTCGAGACGGTCGCGCCGCTGGCCTCCGACCCCGCGGTCCAGCAGGCCGTCACGAACCAGCTGACGAACATCGTGTTCCAGTACGTCGACGTGCAGGGGATCACGAACGACGCCGTCGGCGCGCTGCAGGGGCGTGAGATCCTCCCGCCGGCGGTCGCGAGCCAGCTGCAGGCGCTGGCGGTCCCCCTGGCCAACGGCGTCCGGTCGTTCGCCCAGGACCGCATCGGACAGGTCGTACGCAGCGATCAGTTCGCCCAGGCCTGGCAGCAGGCCAACCGGGCCGCGCACGAGCAGCTGGTGAAGGCGCTGACCGGCCAGGGCGGCGCCGTCACCGTGCAGAACGACGCGGTGCGGGTGGACCTCGCCCCGTTCCTGGACGTCGTCAAGCAGCGTCTGGTCGCGAACGGCTTCGAGCTCGCCTCCAGGATTCCCGAGGTGAACGCGACCTTCACCGTGTTCCAGTCCGCGGACGTCGGCAAGATCCAGCGCGCGTTCTCCCTCCTGGACACCCTCGGCTTCTGGCTTCCCTTCGTGCTCACCGCCCTGGCGGCCGTCGGCATCTACGTCGCGCGCAACCGCCGGCTCGCCTTCATCGGCGCCGGCATCGGCGTCGCCGTGGCGATGCTCGTCGGCGCGATCGCGCTCCAGGGCGCCCGGTCCGCCTATCTCGACGGCGTGCCCGCGACCGTGCTCCCGTCGGACGCCGCAGCGGTGCTCTTCGACACCACCGTGCGGTACCTGCGCGAGGCGGTGCGCGCGCTCGCCCTGGTGGGTGTGCTGGTCGCGCTCGGCGCCTTCCTGACCGGCCCCTCGAGAACGGCCGTCACCGTCCGGCGCTGGTTCGTC
>DASQJO010000440.1:0-3134 GCA_035630955.1 Kineosporiaceae bacterium | reverse complement strand
ACCGTGCCGGACGGCGGCGCGGGCACGGCGTCGGGCCGGGCCCCCGAGGCACCGCTGGGGATCCAGCCTCGGTCGACGAGCACGACCGGCCCCCCGTCGACCCGGAACGGCACGACGACCTCGTAGCCGAACTCGCCGTTCTCGTTCGGCCGGTTCCGGATCACGACGGTCTCGTCCGTCAGGTACGTCCCCCGCGCCTGGACCGGACGCCACTCGTCGTCCTTCGGCAGCGGTTCCGCGGGTACGGGCAGGAGTCGGGCGAGGGGCACGGGAGCGGCGTCGTAGGCCCGGTCGACCTGCTGCGCCATCGCGAGCTTGCCCTCGTGCCGGCCCCACTGCCAGCGGCCCAGGAGGACGCACGCCGCCGAGAGCGCCACCACGACGAGCGCCGCGCGGAGCCAGTACGGCTCGCGCAGCACGGCGAGCACGCCCCGGATGCCGGGCCGTGGAGCGCCGTCGGTCACCGGGGCACCTCGCCCAGCTCGTCGCAGCCGACGACCTCCTTGAGGAAGCCGCGGGTCCCGAGGAAGCGTTCGAGCTCCTCGCGGTGATCCCCGCAGGCCAGCCAGGTCTTGCGGCGCTCGGGCGTGTGCAACCGGGGGTTGTTCCACCGCAGGGCCCACAGCGCGGTCGCGCGACAGCCACGCGCGCTGCACGTCAGGGGAGCCGGGGCCTCGCCGAACACCGCACCAGTCTCGCTCACGCCGCCCGCAATGCAGCGCCGGGTCGCTCGCCGTCCGGGTGGTCGCAGCAGCACCGGGCGTCCGGGACGCGGGTCGGCAGGGGCGCGCGGTGGGCCGCTGACCGGGTCCGGACATGGCGGACGCCGGGCAGCCACGGGGGTTGCCGCCCGGCGTCCTGACGCGCGCCCCGACGGGGGATGCAGAGCGCGCGTCTGCAGTATTACACGCACGCGTGTCAGGGAAACAGGAGCCGCGAAGATCGCCCCAGGGTTCGCCCGAGCGGCTCATCGAGGCGTCCGGAGGGCTGCACGAAGGAGCCGTGAGCGACGTCGGAGCACCCGTTCCCGGAGCGCGCCGGAGCCGCCGCGATGCGACGATCGAGGAGAACGTCGAAGGGAGCGAGCGTGGTCGTCCGTCGTCCCGGCCCCCGTGAGCGGCAGGTCCCGGGTCCGGGACAGGAGTCCGTCTGGGACTACCCGCGTCCACCCCGGCTGGAGCGGGCCGGCGTCCGCATCGAGATCGTCCTGGGCGGCGTCCCGATCGTCGCCACCGACGGAGCGCTGCGGGTCCTCGAGACCAGCCACCCGCCCACCTACTACCTTCCGGAGGCCGACTTCGTGCCCGGCAGCCTGCGCCGCGCCGCCGGCAGCTCGTTCTGCGAGTGGAAGGGGCAGGCGGCGTACTACGACGTGGTCGGCGGCGACGGCCGGGTCGCGGAGCGCGCCGCATGGACGTACCCCTCGCCCACCCCGCCCTACGAGGCACTGGCCGGACACGTCGCCGTCTACGCCGGACCGATGGATCGCTGCACGGTGGACGGCGAGGTGGTCCGGCCGCAGCCCGGCGGCTTCTACGGGGGCTGGGTGACGACGACGGTCGTCGGCCCGTTCAAGGGCGAGCCGGGCACGCGGTTCTGGTAGGCCGCTCAGCGCCGTTCGTGGTCGACGTGCTCCGCACGGACCGGCGCCGACGGCGGGGTCCCGGTGAGGCCGGCCCGCTGGATCGGCGGCGGGGGCGGCAGCGGACGCTCGCGCCGTTCGCCGGCGGCGTTGGCCGCGACGACGGCGATGTAGGGGAGTGCGATCGCGCCGACGGCGAAGACCCACCGCAACGGCCCCGGCACGATGATCACGAGGATCACGCACAGCGTGCGGATCCCCATCGACAGCAGGTACCGGCCGGCGCGCTGCTGCATGTCCGCCGTGTGGGAACCGGCGGCGGAGGTGATCCGATAGACCTCCGGCCGGGCCGGCTCCTGCCTGCCGTTCCCTGTACTCACACATCGACCGTACGCCGCGCCGTGAGCCGACGCACCACAGAAGCTCGGCGTTCGCTGTGGGCGTCAGCGGTCGACGGTGAGCACGACCTTGCCCGTCGTCCCGCGGCCCAGGAGCGCCTCGTGGGCGTCCCGCGCCGAGGCCAGCGGGTAGCTCGCGCCGATCACCGGACGCAGCCGGCCGGTCCGCGTCAGCGACACCAGCTCCTCCATGGCGGGCCGGAGACCGTCGGGCGCCTGCACCGCGTGCATCAGCCAGAAGCCGGCGACGGTCCGTGAGTGCGCCATCAGGGAGGCGGACGACACGGGCTGCGGCTCCGTCCTGGACGCCTGCCCGTACACGGCGAGCCGGCCGAGGGGCGCCAGCGCCGCCAGCGACCCGTCGAAGACGTGGCCGCCGGTCATCTCCAGGACGACGTCGATGCCGCGCCCACCGTTGGCCTCGCGCAGAAGGTCGCGGACCTCCTGGGCGGTCGTCGTCCCGGAGACGTCGACGGCGACGTCCGCGCCCAGGGACAGCGCGAGGTCGCGCTTCTCGGGCGACGACGCCGACGCGATCACCCGTCCGGCGCCCCACTGCTTGGCCAGCTGGACGGCGATGCTGCCGACCCCGCCCGCCGCGGCGTGTACGACGACGCTCTCGCCGGGCCCGAGCCGGGTCGACGTCCGGAGCAGGTGCCAGGCCGTCGTCCCCTGCAGGACGAGCGCGAGCGCCCCGCCGTCCGAGATGCCGTCCGGCACCGGGAAGACGACCGGCTCCGGCGCGGCCGCCTGCTCGGCGTACCCGCCACCGCCGCCGAGCAGCGCCACGACGCGCTCGCCGTCGTGCGCCCCGCCCCGTGCCCGGCCGACGACCTCGGCGCCCGGCACGAACGGCAGCCGCTGGGGGCGCAGGTAGGTGTCGTCGGTCGCGTGCGTGTCGGCGTAGTTGACGCCGGCGGCGCTGACGTCGACGAGCACCTGCCCCGGTCCCGCCTGCGGCGCGTCGAGGTCGACGACCTCCAGGACCTCCGGACCCCCGAAGCGGGTCACCTGCACGGCCTTCATGCGTCCTGCTCCCGTTGTGGATCGGCGGATGGCGGCGTCGTCGACCCTAACGGGTAGGGTCTTCGCGCGCCGTACGCCCGACGAAGCGGACGGACCGAGCAGCCGGCGAGCAGACAGGAGGAGCCGTG
>DASQJO010000439.1:0-7305 GCA_035630955.1 Kineosporiaceae bacterium | reverse complement strand
GCGCGCCGGCAGGATGAAGACCGGCAGCAGCAGGAGCGAGACGACGGTGATCGGCCAGGAGAGGTAGAGCATCGTCCCGGCGACGAGCACCAACGAGACGACGTTGGAGACGACATTGGACAGCGTGGATGTGAACGCCTGCTGCGCGCCGATGACGTCGTTGTTGAGCCGCGAGACGAGCGCACCGGTCTGGGCGCGGGTGAAGAAGGCGATCGGCTGGCGCAGGACGTGCCCGAAGACCTGGGTGCGCAGGTCGTAGATGAGTCCCTCGCCGATGCGGGAGGAGAAGTACCGCTGCGCGAGGCCGGCGAGCGCGTCGACGACCGCGAGCACCGCCACGAGCGAGGCGAGGACGACGACGACCTTGCGGTCGCCCTTGAGGACGCCGTCGTCGACGATCCGCTGGAGCAGCAGCGGCGAGGCGACGACGAGCATGGCGTCGAGGACGACGAGCACGAGGAAGAGGGTGATCGAGGAGCGGTAGGGCCGGGCGTACGTGAGGACGCGGCGCCACGTGCCCTTCGCGAGCTTGCGCTGGGCCACGCTGCGGTCGCGTGTGAACGACCGCGCGGTCATCCAGGGGGAATGTCCTGACACCCGGTTCCCTTCGACTCCCGGCGCGACCGACGGACCGCGCCTGGACCGGCCAACGTCAGGACCGGGCTGCCGCTTCCCGTGCCATCGCCCGCAGGCGTTCGCCCTGAGCGAGACGCTCCGCGGCCGTGCGTTCCGCCGGGGTCCGCCGGGCGGCGTCCCGGAGCAGTGATCTCGTGGCGCGAACGGCGGGGGCGGGGTTGGCGAGCACCGCGGCGGCGAACGCGTCGGTGGCGGCCGCGAGGCCGGACACCGGCACGACGGCCTGCACGAGCCCGATGGACGACGCCTCGGCCGCCTCCACCCAGCGGCTGGTGGCGCAGATCTCGAGGGCGCGGGCGTAGCCGACGGCGTCGACGAGGGCGCCGGTGCCGCCGAGGTCGGGCACGAGCCCGAGCGCCGGCTCGCGCATCGCGAAGCGGGCGTCGTCGGCGGCGATGCGGATGTCGCAGGCGAGCGCCAGCTGGAAGCCGGCACCGACGGCGTGCCCCCGAATGGCGGCGACGCTGACGAACGGTCCGTCGGACCAGACGGTGAAGCCTGCCTGGTAGGAGGCGATGGTGGCGTCGAGCTCGTGGGCCGGGAGTGCCGCGAGCTGGAACAGGCCCGGTTCGCCGGGGATCCCCTCCGGGGAGAACGCCCGCCGGTCCAGGCCTGCCGAGAAGGACGGGCCGTCGCCGCGGATCACCACGATGTCGGCGACCTCGGCGGCCCAGGCCCCGACGGCGGCCAGCGCGCGCCAGGTGGCGGGGGTCTGCGCGTTGCGACGGTCGGGGGCGGCGAGGACGACGTCCAGTCGGCGCCCCGAGAGCTCCAGCCGCAGACCGCCCGAGGCGGCCTGCCCCGAGAGCACGGCCGGCGGCGCCCCCGCGGCTGCGTCGGCCGTCATGCGGCGCGCTGTGACGTCCGGGCGCCGCCCCGCCGCTGCTGGACGGGACGGCCCGGCTCTGCCGGTCGGCTCAGCGCTGCTTGGACTTGCCGCGCGTGGCGCCGCCGCGGCTGCGCAGGCTCACGTCGTTCTCGGTGAGGATCCGGTGGACGAAGCCGTACGACCGTCCCGTCTCCTCCGCCAGCGCACGGATGCTGGCGCCGTTCGCGTACTTCTTCGTGAGCTCGCCGGCGAGCTTGGCTCGGTCGGCACCCGTGATGCGGGCGCCCTTCTTGACAGTCTCGGCCACTGATCCTCCTCGACGGTGTTCGTGCGCGACCATCCTCAGCCCGGTTTTCAAGGTCGGCCAGTCGAAGGACCCCTTCGACCTGCGACGATGTGCTGGCCCGGTGATCAGGGCACGTCTGTGGACGGCGGCGGCACCCGCGTGGTACGCGCGGATGACGACGTCCGATGACAACAGAAACAGGCTCCCCCGAGTACGTAGCGTGAGCATACCTCGTTGATCGGCGAGCGCCACCGGGCAGCGACGATCTCACCAGTGAATCTTGTACCAGGCGATCACGCCAGCGCGACGAGGTCAAGGTAGTCGGCGTTCCAGAGATCCTCGTCGCCGTCGGGCAGGAGGACGACGCGTTCGGGCTCGAGGGCCTCCACGGCGCCCTCGTCGTGGGTCACCAGGACCACCGCGCCGCGGTAGCGCCGCAGCGCGTCGAGCACCTCGGCGCGACTGGCGGGGTCGAGGTTGTTCGTCGGCTCGTCCAGCAGCAGCACGTTGGCCCCGGAGACGACCAGGGTCGCGAGCGCCAGCCGGGTCTTCTCGCCGCCGGAGAGCACGCCCGCGGGCTTGTCGACGTCCTCGCCGCTGAAGAGGAACGAGCCCAGCACCGAACGGACCTGGGTGTCGGCGAGGTCGGGTGCCGCGGAGCGCATGTGCTCCAGGACGGTGCGGGCGACGTCGAGGGTCTCGTGCTCCTGCGCGTAGTACCCCAGTCGGAGCCCGTGGCCGTGCACGACCTCGCCGGTGTCCGGCGGCTCCATGCCGCCGAGCAGCCGCAGCAGCGTCGTCTTGCCGGCGCCGTTCAGGCCCAGGACGACGACCCTGCTGCCGCGGTCGATCGCGAGGTCGACGTCGGTGAAGACCTCCTGGCTGCCGTAGGACTTCGAGAGGCCGTGCGCGGTGAGCGGCGTGCGGCCGGACGGCGCGGGCTCGGGGAAACGCAGCTTGGCGACGCGGTCCTTCTGGCGGGTGTCCTCCAGGCCGGAGAGCAGCCGCTCGGCGCGGCGGGCCATGTTCTGCGCGGCGGTGGCCTTGGTGGCCTTGGCGCGCATCTTGTCGGCCTGGGCGAGCAGGGTCGCCGCCTTCTTCTCCGCGTTGGCGCGCTCCCGCTTGCGGCGGCGCTCGTCCTGCTCGCGCTGCTCGAGGTAGGTCTTCCAGCCCACGTTGTAGACGTCGAGGGCACCGCGGTTCGCGTCCAGGTGGAAGACCTTGTTGACGACGACCTCGAGCAGTCCGACGTCGTGGCTGATGACGACCAGCCCGCCGGACCACGCCCGGAGGAAGTCGCGCAGCCACAGGATCGAGTCGGC
Source organism: Kineosporiaceae bacterium (assembly GCA_035630955.1). GTDB lineage: Bacteria > Actinomycetota > Actinomycetes > Actinomycetales > Kineosporiaceae > DATKNA01. The sequence goes on along the minus strand of DASQJO010000439.1, from coordinate 4,232 downwards.
GTCCAGGTGGTTGGTGGGCTCGTCGAGCAGCATCGTCGACGCTCCGGAGAACAGGATCCGCGCGAGCTCGACCCGGCGTCGCTGGCCGCCGGAGAGCGTCCCGAGGGGCTGGGTCAGCACGCGCTCGGGCAGGCCCAGGCTCGAGCAGATCGTCGCGGCCTCGCTCTCCGCGGCGTACCCGCCGCGGGCGGAGAACTCGGCGTCCAGCCGGGCGTAGCGCGCCATCGCCGCGTCGCGCGTCTCGTCGTCCGCGCTGGCCATCGCGCCCTCGGTCTCGCGGATGCGGCGCAGCACCGCGTCGAGTCCGCGCGCGGACAGCACCCGGTCGCGTGCCATCTGCTCGAGGTCGCCGGTGCGTGGGTCCTGCGGCAGGTACCCGACGTCCCCGGTGCGCGTCACCGTCCCGGCCGCCGGCTGCCCCTCCCCCGCCAGGACACGGGTCAGCGTGGTCTTGCCGGCGCCGTTGCGGCCGACGAGACCCACGCGGTCGCCGGCGGCGACCCGGAAGGTGGCGTGCTCGAGCAGGATCCGGGCCCCTGCTCGCAGCTCGACGTCCTGAGCGACGATCATGCGGCGGCCAGGCTCCAGTTCTCGGGGACCGGTCCAGTCTAGGTCAGCCGGGGACGGCGGTGCTCACGCCCGAAGGCGAGGGGCTTTCATGAGCGTTAGCCTGCGTCCGTGCCGATCGAGTTCGACGACAGCCGGGTCAGCGTCGGTGGTGTCGACGACCGCCGCGGCGGCGGGCTGGGCGGCCTCGGTGGTGGCGGCCTTGCCATCGGCGGGGGCGCCGGCGTCGTCGGCCTGGTCATCTATCTGCTGTTCAGCGTCCTCGGCGGGGGCGGCGGTTCGACGGGCGGCGGTCTCGGGCTGCCCGTCGACGGGTCGCAGGTCGGCTCCGGCTCCTCCGGGGAGTCGAGCGAGCAGCTGCAACAGCGCTGCAACACCGAAGGCGCGCTCGACAAGTACACCGACTGCCGGCTGATCAAGGTCTACAACGTCGCCGACACCGTCTGGAAGCAGGAGTTCGACCGCCGCGGCATCCCGTACAACGCGCCGCGGCTGGTGTTCTTCACGAGTGCGACGCGCACCGGCTGCGGGCAGGCCAGCGCCTCGACCGGCCCCTTCTACTGTCCCGCCGACCAGCGCATCTACTTCGACCTGGGCTTCCTGCAGCAGCTGCAGGACCAGTTCGGCGCCCAGGGCCAGTTCGCGCAGGCCTACATCCTCGCCCACGAGTACGGGCACCATCTCCAGACGCTGCTGGGCACGGAACCCAAGGTCCGTGCCGCGCAGGAGCGCAACCCGTCGCTGGCCAATCGGTACTCCGTGGCGCTGGAGCTGCAGGCGGACTGCTACGCCGGCGTATGGGCCAAGCTCGCCGACCAGTCCCAGGAGAACGGGATCGGGCTGACCGCGGACAACGTCAAGGAGGCGCAGAACGCCGCGGCCGCCGTCGGTGACGACCGCATCCAGGAGGAGACCCAGGGCCGGGTCAACCCCGAGAGCTTCACCCACGGCACGGCCGAGCAGCGCAGCAGCTGGTTCACCAAGGGCTACTCCAGCGGCAACATCGACAGCTGCAACACCTTCGCGAACGCGTGAGGAGCGCCGCGTGAGGAGGGCCTCAGCGGCGGCCGACCGGTGACACCGGCCCGGCCCGTACCCTGCACGCCATGACCGGACGCCTGCCCGCGCGCGACCTCGCTCTGATCGCGACGTTCGCCGCCCTCATCGCCGTGCTGGGCCTGCCCGGTCAGCTCAACCTCGTCGGCAACGCCGTCCCGGTCACGGCGCAGACCCTCGGCGTCATGCTCGCCGGGTCACTGCTCGGCGCCTGGCGGGGGGCGCTCGCCGTGCTCACGTTCTGCGTGCTCGTCCTGCTGGGCCTGCCACTGCTCGCCGGCGGACGTGGCGGCCTGGGCGTCCTGACGTCGCCGTCGGCGGGGTACTTCCTCGGCTTCACTGCCGGCGCGTTCGTCGTCGGGGCGCTGATGGGACTGTGGCGCGGGCGGTTCGCCCTCGGCTGGGCGCTCGTCGCGAACGTCGTCGGCGGCATCCTCGTGATCTACGCGATCGGCATCCCGCTGCAGGCCTGGATCACCGGGCTGCCGCTGACGGCGGTCGTCGTGAAGTCGGCGGTCTTCCTCCCCGGTGACCTGGTCAAGGCCGTGGTCGCCGCCGTCGTCGCGCGCGCTGTGGTCCGGGCCTACCCGCGCGCCGAGCTCGCCGCCCCCCGCGAGCGAGCCCGCGCGAGCTGACGACCGTGCTCGCCGACCGGCTCCGCCGACGCGATCCGGAGGCCCGGGCGCTGTCCCCCGACGGCCGCACCTGGCTCTGCGTGCGCGACGTCCTGGCGGTGCCTCCCGCCGCGGGGGACGTCGTCCCCGTCGCCACCTCCGACCCGGTGGAGGCGGTCCGCCGGATCGTCGCGGCCCAGCTGGCGGGCGCCGTGCCGGTCGTGCTGCCGGTCGGCGCCGCCGCTCCACCGGTGCCGGCCGAGCCCGGGACGCTCGCGCTCGCGACGTCGGGTACGACGTCCGCGCCCCGGGTCGTGCTCCGGACGGCAGCCTCCTGGGACGCCGCCCTCGACGCGTTCTCCCAGGTCACCGGGCAGGAGCCGGACGACGTGGCGTGGGCGCCGGGGCCGCCGTCGTCGACGCTCACGCTGTGGGCGATCCACCACGCGCTCAGCACGGGAACGCCGGTCGTCGCCACGGGCGCTCACCGCGGCGTCCCCGGCGGGCTCGAGGACGTCACCGTCGTCCACACCGTGCCTGCCGTACTCGCCGACGTGCTCGCCGTCCGGGGGTCCGGCGGGCTCCCGCGGCTGCGGCTGGCCGTCGTCGCGGGTGCCGCGCTGCCCGCCGCGCTGCGAGCCCGCGCCGAGCGCCTTGGCATCCGGATCGTCGAGTACTACGGGGCGGCCGAGCTGTCCTTCGTCGCCGCGGACCCGGACGGCGCCGGGCTGCGCGCCTTCCCCGGCGTCGGCCTGCGGGTGCGCGACGGGCGCGTGGAGGTCCGCTCGCCCTACGTCGCGCTCGGCTACGCCGCCGGCGGCGGTCCGCTGTCCGTCGTGGACGGTTGGGCCGGCGTGGGCGACCGCGGCCGGCTCGCCTCGGACGGCGTCCTCGTCGTCGAGGGTCGCGACGACGGGCTGTCGGTCGGCGGCACGACCGTGCTGGTGGGCGACGTGGAGCGGGTGCTCGGCGCGGTCGACGGCGTCCTGGACGTCGCCTGCACCGGGGAGCCGGACGCGCGGCTGGGCGAGCGGCCGGTGGCGGCCGTCAGGCCAGCTGCGGGCGTCGACCCCGCCCGGCTGGTCCGCGAGCTGCGGGACGCGGCGCGGCGAGAGCTCCCGGCGGCAGCGCGACCGGTCCGCTACGTGGTGGTCGAGGCGGTGCCGCGCACGCCCGTGGGCAAGGCCGACCGTCCGGCACTGCGGCGCCTGCTCGCACGCTGAGGTCGCCGACGGCGGCGGAGCGGGCGACTCACGTACCCTCGCGACCGTGGAGGCGACCGATCCGCGGGCGCCCGTCGTCGTCGCGGCGCGGCGCAGCCCGGTGACGACCGCGGGCCGGGCCCTGGCCGGGTTCGACGCGGCGGCCCTCGCCGCCCCGGTGCTCGCCGCGGTCCGGGACGACAGCCGCTCCGCCGCTCCGGTGGGCGGGGTGGACGACGTCCTGCTCGGCAACTGCTGCGGACCCGGCGGGGACGTCGCGCGGGTCGCGGCGCTCGCGGCGGGTCTCGGCGACGAGGTCCCCGGCGTCGCCGTCGACCGGCAGTGCGGCGCCGGGCTGGAGGCCGTCCGCCTCGCCGCCGCCCTGGTTCGGGCGAGGGACGCCGACCTCGTCCTCGCCGGCGGCACGGAGAGCGCGACGCACGCGCGTGACGGCGGCGTGCGGGCCGCGTTCACGCCGCCCGGACGGCCCGACCCCGACATGGGCGCCGCCGCGGACGTCCTCGCGGCGAAGGCCGGCGTGACGCGTCACCGGCAGGACGCCTATGCGGCGCGGTCCCACCGCCTCACGGTGGCCGCCGCCGGTGACGGTGTGTTCGACGCCGAGCTCGTGCCGGTCGGCGGCTGCGTGCGCGACGACCGCCCACGCCCCCGGCTCGGCCTCGACGTCCTGGCCCGCATGCCCGCCGCCTTCGCGCCAGGCGGGACGGTCACGGCCGGCAACTCCTGCGGGATCAACGACGGCGCGGCCGCCCTCGCCGTCGTCCCCGAGGCC
>DASQJO010000438.1:0-17446 GCA_035630955.1 Kineosporiaceae bacterium | reverse complement strand
CGCGGGCAGATGCGCACGGAGATCCTCCGGCTGCAGCGCCGGCTCGGCATCACGACGGTCTACGTCACGCACGACCAGACCGAGGCCATGACCCTGGGCGACCGCGTCGCGGTCATGCGCAAGGGCGTCCTGCAGCAGGTGGCCTCGCCCCGGGAGCTCTACGAGAACCCGGTGAACCTCTTCGTCGCCGGGTTCATCGGCTCGCCGCCGATGAACTTCCTGCCGGCCGCGGTCGAGGACGGGCAGCTGAAGCTGCCCTTCATCAGCACGCCCGTCACGCGCGAGCTGGCCGGCCGGATCGGGGACCGGCGCCTGTTGGTCGCGGGCATCCGCCCCGAGCACTTCGAGGACGCCACTCTGCTCGACGAGGCCAAGCGCGCGAAGGGGATCCCGTTCGAGGCGCCGGTCGACGTCACCGAGTGGCTCGGCAGCGAGCAGTTCGCCTTCATCCCGTACCAGGCGCCGCCGGAGATCGCCGCCCAGCTCGCGGAGCTCGCCCGCGAGCTCGACAGCGAGCAGCTGCGCACGCAGCTCGTCGCCTCGCTCGACCCGATGAGCCGCGTCCTGCCCGGGGAGCGCGCGCAGCTGTGGGTCAACCCCGCGCGGATGCACCTGTTCGACCCGCGGACCGGCGACAACCTCACGAAGCCGGGCACCGACGGTCAGGTGCCCGTCCCGAGCACGAGCGACCGGGCTGACGTCCGGAGCACGTGACGCGACACGACCCTGTCGCGGGACCGTGGTCCCGCGACAGGGTCGTCAGCGCCTCGGCGGCGTCAGCGCCGGAGCCAGTTCCAGGCCAGCACCCCCACCCAGATCTCGTACCCCAGGGTGCTGAGGGCGAGGATCGGGAACAGGGCCCCGTTCACCAGCGTCGCGCTGCCGACCAGCGAGAGGACGATCAGGACGACGGCGGAGCGCACGAGCCAGCTGCTGCCACCCGCCGAACGCAGCCCGAGCGCGATCGCACCCAGGAAGAACACGCGGGCGAACACCGAGAACGCGAGCGCGAAGGGCGCGACGGCGTCCCAGCCGGCGAGGATGCGCAGGTCCGCGCCGGCGCGTGCGGTGTCCAGGGCGACGTCGTGCAGCATGCCGGCGAGCGGCCAGATCAGGGCCATCAGGGCCCCCGCGGCCACGGCGACCGTGGCGAGCGTGCCGGAGGGGTCGGCGCGCCGGAGCCGTCCCTGCACCGCGCCGAGGAAGCCGAGCAGCAGCGATCCCGAGACCATGAAGACGTAGTTGCCGGCCTGGTAGATGCCGGCCGCGTCGTGGACGTTCCGGCCGCGCTGCAGGGCGGGATCGTCGGGAGCGCCGCCGTGCGGCAGGACGAGCACGGCCATCGCCACGAGCACGGCGATCTGACCCAGGCTGAAGGCGACCCCGAACCGGGTGCTGATGCGCTCGGCGTCGAGTCGGGGCGCCGGCGTGCGGCTCTCGGTGCGGCCGGAGGTGACGGTGCTCATGTCGCGTCCTTTCCTGCAGGAGGGATGATGCCGGAACCGTAGGAACGGCGAGCAGACCGGGGCATCGACCTGCGGGCGGCTCTTCCGCTCGGCCCGCGGGCGGTCGCCCGATCAGCCCCCGGGCTGACGACCGCGAGGGAGTCCGCCGCCTACGCTCACCGTCGTGACCTCGCTGGCGGCGCGGCTGCGCATCCCCCCTCGGGACGGCGCGCTGGCGCTCGCCCTGACGGCGGCCGCGCTCCTCCAGCTGGCATTCGTCCCCATCGCCGCGCCGGCGCTCGGCGCCCTCTACGTGCTGGGATCGACGCTCCCCCTGGCCTGGCGCCGCACCCGCCCCGTCGAGGCGGCGGCGATCTCCAGCGCTTTCTGGCTGATCCCCCTCCAGGGCTACCCCGTGCTGGGCTTCGTCGCGGTCGTCCTGCAGTTCTACGCGCTGGGCGCGTGGGGAACACCCCGCCTCGCGGTCGCCGTCGTGACGGCGTGGGCCTGCGTGGTCGGCGTGATCGGCACCCTGCTCGGCCCGGAGCCTGCGGTGGCCGTCGTCGGCGCGGTGCTCTCCGTGGTGGCCCCGGTCGCCGCCGGGCTCGCCGTCGCCCACCAGCGACGGCAGACCAACGAGCTCGTCCGCCTCGCGTCCGAGCTCGAGGCGGAGAAGGCGAAGGTGGAGCAGGCGGCGGTCGGAGCCGAGCGGGCACGGATCGCCCGAGAGCTCCACGACGTGGTCGGGCACGAGCTCACGCTCATCGCGATCCAGGCCGAGGCCGCCGCCGCGGCCCTGGCGAGCGCGCCGGAGCGTGCCGCCGCCCCGGTCGAGGCGATCCGGACGACGGCCCACCGCACGCTCGCCGAGATCCGTTCGACCCTCGACGTGCTGGCGCCCGCCGACACCCCGGCGGACGTGTCCCCCGGAGGCCTCAGCAAGCTGGCCCGCCGCGCCGAGCAGGCCGGCATCCCCAACACCCTGGTCGTGACCGGCGAACCGTGGCCCGCGCACGCCTCGGTCTGGCTCGCCGTCAACCGCGTGGTCCGCGAGTGCCTCACGAACGCCGGGCGGCACGCACCCGGCCGCCCCGTCGCGCTGTGCGTCGAGTGGCGCACGGACGGCGTCACGATCACGTCGTCCAACCCCACCGTCCCCGGCGACGGGTCTCGGCCGACGCCCGGCCGCGGGCTGGCGGGGATGCGACACCGGACGGAGCTGCTCGGCGGGGCGTTCGAGGCCGGCGTCCGCGACGGGTCGTTCGACGTGCGCGTGAGGATCCCCTCGACACCGGCGGGCGCGGTCCCGTGACGCGCGTGGTGATCGCCGACGACCAGGCGCTGGTGCGGCAGGGATTGCGGCTCATCCTCGAGCTCGCGGGTATCGAGGTGGTCGCCGAGGCCGCGGACGGCGAGGCCGCCGTGCAGGCGGCGATCGCGCACCGTCCGGACGTCGTGCTCATGGACCTGCGCATGCCGGAGCTCGACGGCGTCGAGGCGACCCGGCGGGTGGTGGCGGCGGACGCCGGGCACGTGCTCGCCCTCACGACGTTCGACGCCGACCAGCTCGTGGCGGACGTTCTCCGGGCGGGAGCGGTCGGCTTCCTGCTCAAGGACGTGACCTCGCAGGGTCTGGTCGACGCCGTCCGGCGCGCCGAGGCCGGCGAACCCGTCGTCGCGCCGTCCGTGCTGGCCCGGATGATGGCGCACTTCGCCGCGGCGCGGCCCGGCCCGGCTCCCCCGCCGCCCGGACTCGCCGAGCTCAGCGATCGCGAGCGCGAGGTGCTGGCGATGATCGGAGCGGGCCGGTCGAACGCCGAGATCGCCCGCGACCTCGTGATCAGCATGGCCACCGTCAAGACTCACGTCCGGCACATCTTCGCGAAGCTGGACGTCCGGGACCGCGCCCAGGCCATCGTGCTGGCGCACGATGCCGGACTGCGGCTGCCGTCCGGCGACGTGCCCTGAGCTCAGGGGCGGCGCACGACGGTGCGCACCGCGTCCACGGCCCGGTCGACGTCCTCCTCGGAGGTGTACAACGCGAAGCTCAGTCGGCAGCTCGCCGGCGGGTTCAGCCCGAGATCCTGGTGGGCCAGGGTCGCGCAGTGACATCCGGCGCGTGACTCCACGCCGAGCTCGCCGAGCCGGGTCGCGAGGTCCATCGGGTTCCTGCCGGCCACGGTGAAGGCGACGAGCGGCGACCGTTCTGCCGCCTCCGGTGGGCCGTAGATCCTCAGCCCCTCCACCGTCCGCAGGCCGTCGAGCGCGCGCTGCGTCAGGGCGCGGGTGTGGCGGCGGACCCTGTCCATCGCCGCCTCGACCGCGGTGAACGGCAGCGGCCGCGAGGTCCCGAACCAGGAGGCCCCGTCGTCCAGCACGAGGTCGAGGATCAGCCGCAGCACCTGCGCGGAGACGATCGTGCCGAGGATGTTCGGCGTCCCCGCGGCGTACCTCCACGGCAGGTCGTCGTAGGCGACGTGGTCCGGCGCGACCTGCCCCTCGGCGACCATGTCGCCGCCGTAGAGGAACGGGAGCTGCGCCGCAAGCAGGTGCTCCTTGCCGACGAGGACGCCTACCCCGAACGGCGCCAGTAGCTTGTGGAACGAGAACGCGAGGAAGTCCACGTCGAGGGCCTGGACGTCGACGGCCGTCGTCGGCACCAGCTGCGCCGCGTCGACGAGCAGCAGCGAGCCGCGCTCCCCCGTCGGCTGCCGATATCCGCTCTCCCGGCTGATCGCGCGGACGACGTCCAGCGGCGGCTTCGTCCCGAGGAAGTTCGACGCGCCCGTGCAGGCGACGAGCTTCGTCCGGTCGTCGACGAGCCGGGCGAGGTGGTCGACGTCCAGGCGGCCGGTCGCGTGGTGGAAGCGCGCCACCCGGCACTCCACACGGCGCCCGAACCGCGGCAGGATCTCCCGGCACATCGCGTACCAGGGCACGAAGTTCGAGTTGTGCTCCATCGTCGTGGTCACGACGTTGTCGCCGTCCCGCAGCTCCGTGAGCAGCGCGTACATCACCGCGTTGATCGCCTCGGTGGTGTTCCGGTACAGCGCGACGGACCGTCGGCTCGGTGCGTTCACCCATGCGGCCACCGTGTCGTAGGACTCCTCGAACCGCTGGGTCGTCAGCCGGGACGCCGCCGACTGGCCGCGGTGGATGTTCTCGTACGTCGGCACGAGCGCGCCCTGGAGCTCCACCAGCTCCCGCGGCGGCTGCGTGGTCGCCGCGTTGTTCGTCACGACCCGCCCGGTCTCCGGGAACGCGAAGTGGGCCCGGATCCGCTCGACGTCGAGAGCCGGCAGGACCGTCTGCACCGGCATCACCCCTCTCGATCGGATGACGAGAGGAACGGGTCGCACGGCCTGATACGCGACGACTCCGCTGACGTGCGTCGGCCCCCGCTCACCGCTCCGGGTGATCGGGGGCCGGCCCGGACCGTCAGGCCCGGTCGTCGTAGATCCGGCGCTCCTCGACGTACTCGCCCGTCACCGGGTCGATCGTCGGGTTGCGGCGGACGGTGCGCGTCTCGACGGCGGCACGCCGGCGCGGGGCGAAGACCAGGAAGAAGAGCAGGAGCCAGACGACCCCGACCCCGGCCAGGATCAGTCCGATCAGGTGGACGTCGAGCCCCGCGATGCTGACGTTCACGGCGAACGCCAGGATCAGTCCGAAGGCGATCAGCGCGATGGCGCCGCCCAGTCCCATGTCAGTTCCCTTCGCTCGGTCGGTCCCCCGCGCGATCGCGCCGCCCGCCCGTCGGACGGCCACCAAAGCGATACCCGCGACCGGGCGACTCGAATCATGCGCCGGACGGGATCACTCGCACGCCACACCGTCCCCGTCCCGGTCGAGCCCCGGACGGTAGCCGGGATCGCCCACGTGGAGCGGCGCCGCTCCCTCCTGGCGGGCTGACCTGCGGATCCCCCGGCGGAAGCCGGCGTGCCGGGCGGGCCGCCCGTTTCCGGTGTCTTGTGCCGGTTGTGCGGCTGTGGTTGGGTGCGCTGGGAGAGCGCTCTCTCGCTTCCGGAGAAGGTGGGTGACGTCGATGTCCCTGTCCCCCGTCCGCCGTCGAACGCCGGGCCGCAGACGGCTTCTGGTGTTCCTGCTGGCCCTGCTGACCGCCGCGGCGACCATGTCGGTGGTGAGCCCTGCGCGCGCTGCCACGGCGACCTCGTCGCGGGATCCGGATTTCGGGCCGAACGTGCGGATCTTCGATCCGAGCATGCCCGTGGCGCAGATCCAGGCGACGGTGGACGCGATCGCCGCTCAGCAGGTCCCCAACCAGTTCGGCCCCCAGCGGTACGCCCTGCTCTTCAAGCCCGGCACGTACGGGACCGCGGAGCACCCGCTGAACTTCCAGGTCGGCTACTACACCCAGGTCGCCGGCCTCGGGCTCTCCCCGAGCGACGTCGTGATCAACGGGTCGGTGTACGTCCGGAACCAGTGCGACGCGAACAACTTCTGCACCGCACTGAACAACTTCTGGCGCTCGCTGGAGAACCTCACCATCAACGTCACCACGCCGGACTTCGGCTGCTACTCCGGCGAGTTCTGGGCGGTCTCGCAGGCGGCTCCGATGCGGCGCGTGCACGTCCAGGGGCAGACGACGCTCATGGACTACTGCACCCAGCCGTCGTACGCGAGCGGCGGCTTCATCGCCGACTCCGTGTTCGACCAACAGGTCATCAACGGGTCGCAGCAGCAGTTCTTCGTCCGCAACAGCACGCTGAACGGCTGGTCGAACGGCGTCTGGAACCAGGTGTTCTCCGGCGTCCGGGGCGCACCCGCCGAGTGCTTCCCGGCGGCCACGACCTGCGGCGGCCCCTACACGGTGGTCGCCGCGACCCCGGTGATCCGGGAGAAGCCGTTCCTCTACGTCGACGCGGCCGGGCGGTACCGGGTCTTCGTGCCGGCCCTGCGCAGGGACGCGGCCGGTCCCTCCTGGACGTCGGGCACCCCCGCCGGCAGGTCGATCCCGCTGAGCGACTTCGTCGTCCTGCACCCGGGCGACGACCTCGGCAAGCTCTCCGACGAGCTGGCCCGCGGCCGGAACCTGCTCTTCACCCCCGGTACGTACGACGTGCCGCGGACGCTGACCGTCAAGCGCGCCGACGCCGTCGTGCTCGGCCTGGGTCTCGCGACCCTGACGCCGACCCGAGGCAACGTCGCGATGCGTGTCGCCGACGTGCCCGGCGTCGACATCGCCGGCCTGATCTTCGAGGCCGGTCCGCAGAACTCGCCCGTGCTGCTCCAGGTCGGCCCGCGGAACGCGCACAAGGCGCGGGCCCAGGACCCGACCGCGCTGCACGACGTCTTCTTCCGGATCGGCGGCGCCGCCGCCGGCAGGGCGACCGTGAGCCTCGAGGTCAACAGCGACTACACGATCCTCGACGACATCTGGGCGTGGCGCGCCGACCACGGCAACGGGGTCGGGTGGACGGTCAACACCGCGGACACCGGCGTCGTCGTCAACGGCGACCACGTGACCGCCTACGGCCTGTTCGTCGAGCACTACCAGAAGGCCGAGGTCCGCTGGAACGGCCAGGACGGCACGGTGATCTTCTTCCAGAACGAGATGCCGTACGACCCGCCGAGCCAGGAGGCCTGGCGCGAGGCGCCCGGCGTCAAGGGCTGGCCGGCGTTCCTCATCCCGAACTCCGTCCGCACGTTCCACGGCTACGGGATGGGCAGCTACAGCTTCTTCAACCAGGGCGTGGACATCTACGCCGACCGCGCGTTCCAGGTGCCGACGACGCTGCCCCCGGGCAGCCTGCACGACCTGCTGACCGTCTTCCTCGACCCCAGCAAGGGCCGCGGCGGCATCCTGCACGTCGTCAACGACACCGGCGGATCGTCGACGATCGCCAACCCGGACGTCCCCGTGACGGTGGTCGACTACCCCTGACCCGTCTCCCTAGTGGGTGATCATGCAATCCGCGTTGATCATGTGACGATCCGTCGCATGATCAACGCGGATTGCATGATCACGGGGAGGAGGGATGCGCAAACGTGAGGGCGGCCGCCCGTCGCTGCGTGCCGGCGCAGCGTCGGGCAGCCGCCCTGGTCGGGTCACGCGGGGCGCCGGCGAGGTCCTGGCCGATCTCGAGGCACCCGGCGAGACCGTCAGCCCGCGCTGCTCGTGCAGGTGGGCTGCGAGGCGCTCAGCGCGCTGCACGTCTTGTCGAAGCTCGCCTTCACGAAGCCGCCGAGCGCGAAGACCGTGCCGACGATGAGAGCTGCGATGGCCGCGACCATGAGCCCGTACTCGACCGCGGATGCCCCCTTCTCGGCCGTCGTCCTGGCCCGCGCCATGGCTTTGCGGACATATCCGAGCATGGTTCGTCCCTCCAGTGGATACGAGAAGTCGGTTCGTGCGAGGCCCCGCTCAATACGAGGTGTGATCGCGTCGTCCCAGGGGGTGATTTCTATCGCCCCTTCACGTGACGGTGGAGCTACCGAGCGTGAGATCACGTGTTCGTCCATGTGTGAGCAGCCGAACGGAGGAGAGACGGCCTCGTCCGCCGCATCGGGCGAACGCCGGGGATCTTCACCGGTGCGTTGACCGCCCCCCGTCCCGCTCGTAGGGTCGGCGCGCCATGACCCTCGCCCGATCGACCGACGATCCGGACCCCCGGCTCGACCGCGCGAGAGGCGCCCTCTGGGGACTGGCCGTCGGTGACGCGCTCGGCATGCCCACGCAGCTCCTGACCCGCGCCGAGGTCGTCCGCCGATGGGGACCGCTGCTCGCGGGTCTCGAGGCACCGGACGCCGGTCATCCGATCGCGGCCGGGCTCCCCGCCGGGTCGATCACGGACGACACCGAGCAGGCGGTGCTCCTGGGGCGACTCCTCGTCGAAGGCGGCGGCCACGTCGAGCCGCGCGTGCTCGCCGGGGCGCTGATCGCCTGGGAGGAGGACATGCGCGCCCGCGGGTCCGCCGACCTGCTCGGCCCGTCGACCACGCGAGCGGTCCAGGCGATCCGCAGCGGCGTCCCCGTCGCCGAGGCGGGCCGCAGCGGCGACACGAACGGCGCGGCGATGCGGGTCGCTCCGGTCGGCGTCGCGCGCGCGCCGAACGACCTGGAACGGCTGGTGGACGCCGTCGTCGAGGTCAGCCGGCCGACGCACGGCACCAGTGCCGGTCTCGCAGGAGCCGCCGCCGTGGCGGCCGCGGTGAGCGTGGGCGTCACGGGTGGGAACGACGTCGCGGGCACCGTCGCGCTCGCCGTCCGCGCCGCGGAGCTGGCCGCCGCCCGCGGCGTCCGTCTCGAGGGCAAGGGGGCCGGCGACGGCGGGGACGGCGACGGCGACGGCGTCGCCGAGCGGATCGCCCGGGCGTGCGACCTGGTCCGCGGCCGCTCCCCGCAGGAAGGCCTGCAGGTGGTCGTCACCGGCGTCGGCACCGGGATGGCCACCCGCGAGTCCGTACCGGCCGCGTTCGCCCTCCTGACCCTCGCCGGCGACGATCCCTGGCTCGCCGTCAGGCTCGCCGCCTCGGCGGGCGGGGACGCCGACACCGTCGCGGCCATGGCCGGCGCCATGGCCGGGGCGAGGACCGGGGCCTCGGCGCTGCCGCCCGACGTCGTGCGGACGGTCCGCGAGGTCAACGGTCTGGATCTCGACCCCCTCGCCGCCGACCTGCTGGCGCTGCGACGATCGCAGACGTGAGCCGTCTTGTCGCCGTCGCCGACGCGATCGCGGACGTCGTCCTCGACGTCCCGCACCTGCCGGTCCGAGGCGGCGACGTGCTCGCCGGCGCCACGTCCGTCGTCGCGGGCGGGTCGGGGTTCAACGTCCTGGTCGCGGCGGCACGGCAGGGACTGCCCGGCGTCCTGGCCGGTACGCACGGCACCGGCCCCTTCGGCGACCTGGTGCGTGCGGCGGTGGCCGCAGCGGGCCTGGGCGTCGCCCACGCTCCCGAGCCGGACGTCGACACCGGCTTCACCGTCGCGCTCGTGGAACCCGACGGCGAGCGGACCTTCCTCACCTCGGTGGGGGCGGAGGCGCGGCTCGACGGCGAGCGGCTGGAGCACGTCGAGGTCCGCCGCGACGACGGCGTCTACGTGTCCGGGTACGACCTCGTCTATCCGGAGACCGGTCCGGCGGTCGGGCCGTGGCTCTCCCGGGTGGCCGCCGGGTGCCTCGTCGTCACCGACCCGGGCCCCCTCGCAGGCGACATCGCGGTCGGCGTGCTCGAGGACGTGGGTCGGCGCACCGACTGGTTCGTCTGCAACGGGAGGGAGGCGCAGCGCCTGACGGGGCGCGGTGAGCCGGCCGCCGCCGCGTCCGGGCTCGCCGACCGCTGGGCCCGCGCCGGTGCCGTCGTCCGGCTCGGTGGGCAGGGATGCCTCGTGGCGTGGCGCGGCGAGGTGCACGCCGTGGCGGGGCACGCCGTCGAGGCGGTCGACACCAACGGCGCGGGCGACGTGCACACCGGCGTGTTCGTCGCCGCTCTGCTCGGCGGCGCGTCGCCCCTGCAGGCCGCGGGACGTGCCAACGCCGCCGCGGCGATCGCCGTGACCCGCCGCGGCCCCGCGACAGCACCGACGTCCACCGAACTGGACGACGTCGCGCCCTCGACGCAGTTGTGATGCTTTGCGGCATATCTGTCGGTTCGCCTGGATCGGTGGTCTACTGAGGTCCCCACGCCCGCTCCGCCCATCTCAGGAGCTGCCATGCGCATGCGCCGGAACCTCGCCGTCACCGCCGCCTTCGCGGCGGGCTCGCTGATAGCCACGGCCGCGCCGGCCGGTGCCCATGCCGCCGCCCCCGCCCCGACCCGGCTGCAGGGCAAGCAGGCGGTCGCGGTCGGCTACGGCGGGGCGGTGTCGACCGTCGACCTCGACGCCAGCAAGGCCGCTGTGGAGGTGCTGCGCAAGGGCGGCAACGCCGCGGACGCCGCGATCGCCGCGGCCGCCACCCTCGGCGTCACCGAGCCCTTCTCCTCGGGCATCGGCGGCGGCGGGTACTTCGTCTACTACGACGCCCGCAGCCACCGCGTGTCGACGGTCGACGGGCGCGAGACCGGGCCGGCGGCGTTCCGGCCGGACATCTTCGTCGACCCGTCCACCGGCACGCCGTACGCGTTCGCCACCGCGGTCACGAGCGGGCTCTCGGTCGGCGTCCCGGGCACGCCGGCGACGTGGCAGACGGTGGCGCGGCGGTTCGGCTCCAAGCCGGTGGCCCAGCTGCTCCAGCCGGCGATCAGGGTCGCCGAGCGCGGCTTCGTCGTGGACCAGACCTTCCACGACCAGGTGGCCTCGAACGCGGCGCGGTTCGGGAAGTTCACCACGACGAGCGCGCTGTACCTGCGGGGCGGGCAACCACCGGCGGTGGGCAGTACGTTCCGCAACCCCGACCTCGCGGCCACCTACCGTCAGTTGGCCCGCAAGGGGCTCAACTGGTTCTACACCGGCCCGCTGGCGCGGGAGATCGCACGGACGGCGCAGCACCCGCCGCTCGTCCCCGGGACGGCGCCGGTCCTGTCCGGCGTCATCACCGCGAAGGACATCCGCGGCTACTCCGTCGTGCAGCACGCGCCCACGCACGTGTCCTACCGCGGCCTCGACGTCTACTCCATCGCCCCCTCGTCGAGCGGCGGGACGACGGTGGGCGAGGCGCTGAACATCCTCGAGAACGTGAACCTGAAGAAGGTCTCGGAGGCGCAGGCGCTGCACGACTACCTCGAGGCGTCCCGCCGGGCGTACGCCGACCGCAACCGCTACATCGGCGACCCCGCCTACCTCCGCCCGTCCGGGCGCTACGCGATGCGCCAGCTGCTCACGCAGGGCTTCGCCGACGAGCGCTTCTGCACCATCGACCAGTCGCACGCCTCTCCCGGGCCGGTGCCGCCGGGGACGCCGGACGGCTCCTACGACCCCGCCTGCCGGACGATCACCAACCCGGACGGCCGGCCGGCCACCGGTGACACCGAGGGCCTGTCGACGACGCACCTCGTCGTGACGGACAAGCGCGGCGACGTCGCGTCGTACACCCTGACGATCGAGCAGACCGGCGGCAACGGCATGGTCGTGCCCGGGCGGGGGTTCCTCCTGAACAACGAGATGACCGACTTCGACTTCGGGCCGCCGACGCCCGGCGTCCCCGACCCGAACCTGCCGGCGGCCGGGAAGCGGCCGCGCAGCAGCATGTCCCCGACGATCGTGCTGCGGCACGGCTCGCCGTTCCTCGCGGTGGGCTCCCCCGGCGGCGCGACGATCATCACGACCGTCCTGCAGACCCTGATCAACCGGATCGACCTCGGCTACTCCCTCGAGGGGGCGATCGCGGCCCCGCGTGCGTCGCAGCGCAACCAGGCGAGCGGGGCGGGCGAGGCGGAGCCGGCGTTCCTGGCGTCGCCGGTCGGGAAGGAGCTGCAGGACACCTACGGTCAGAAGTTCACCGAGAACGCGGAGATCGGTGCTGCGACCGGGCTGGAGTTCCTCGGGCACGGCCTGGTGCTCGCGGCGGCGGAACCGGTCCGCCGCGGCGGCGGCAGCGCGCTCGTCGTCCGGCCGAAGCGCTGACGGACAGGGTCAGCCGGGGGTGAGACCCCAGAGGATGTCCATCTCGTGATGGATCACCTCGTGCGCGCTCCAGCGCAGGATCCACCCCCGGTAGACCCAGCCGTGCTCGGGGTGCCAGGACGAGATGTCGGCCGGCGCCTCCTGCGCACCCCGCATCCACTCCCCGGATGCGACGGCGAGCGCCCAGAGGCCCAGCCGCATCGACATCGGGGAGGAGCTCCGGGCGGCCATGATGTCGTGCTGCCTCCAGGGCGCGAAGCCGGCGTCCGGGTCGACGGCCAGCATCCACAGGTCCTCGGTCGCGTGCCGCAGACCGTCGACGACGTGCCAGAGGTACTCACGAGGGGACCACGTGCCGGCGAGCCCGTACCGAGGGCCCTCCCGGCCGCCGAACGCACGCCCGTAGCGGCTGGGCGCGTTCACGACGATGTCCGCCGCCCCGTCGTCGGGCAGGTTCCAGTCGAACCCGCACTGCGGGCAGACGGTCGTCGTCCCCGTCGTCGTCATCACCGCCTCCACCTCGACATCATCCACCGATGACGCTCACCGAACGCCCGCGGTGGAGGGGGACACGTCGACATGATTGTCACGGCTGACACCCCTGCATTGGGCAGGATCGCCCGAACGGGGGAACCTCAGCCGTAGAAGATTCGGTCCACGACGTTGCGTGCCCGGCGGGTGATGCGCTGGTAGTCGTCGTCGAGGGCCCCCGCCGCGCCCGGCGGGTAGCCCACGAGGCGGGCGACGCCGTCGAGCTCGCGGACGCCGGTCGGCAGCGAGTCCGACGGACGGCCGCGGAAGAGCACGACGGCGTTCCGGACCCGGGAGGCCAGCCGCCAGGCGAGCTCGAGCACGTCGGCGTCGTCGGCGTCCACCAGGCCGGCGTCGCGTGCGGCGTGCAGCGCGCCGAGCGTGGACGGCGTCCGCAGCGCCGGGACCTGGCCCGCGTGGCGCAGCTGCAGCAGCTGCACGGTCCACTCGACGTCGGACAGCCCGCCGCGGCCGAGCTTGACGTGGCGGTGGGGGTCCGCTCCGCGCGGGAGCCGTTCGGACTCGACGCGCGCCTTGATCCGGCGGATCTCGCGGACGGCGGTGTCCGCAAGGCCGTGCTCCGGCCACCGCACCGGGTCGACGAGGGCCTCGAACCGCTCCCCCAGCTCGGCGTCCCCCACGGCCGGGACGGCCCGGGTGAGGGCCTGCGCCTCCCAGGGCTGCGACCAGCGCGCGTAGTACTCGGCGTAGGAGTCGAGCGTCCGCACCAGCGGCCCGTTGCGACCTTCCGGACGCAGGTCGGCGTCGACGGAGAGCGAGGGTTCGGGTCCGGGCGAGCCGAGCATCCGCCGCAGCTCCCCCGCGACGGCGGACGCCGCCTCCTCGGCCCGCTGCGGGTCCGCCCCGGGCAGCGCGTCGTGAACGAAGAGCACGTCCGCGTCGCTGCCGTAGCCCAGCTCCGCCCCGCCGAGCCGTCCCATCGCGACGAGAAGCATCCGGGTCGGCAGGAGTGCGCCGGTCCGCCGCTGGACGGAGGCGATGGCCGCCCGGAGGCCGCCGTCGAGCGCGGCGACGGTGGCGTCGGTCAGCGCCTGACCGACGGCGTCCAGGTCGGCAAGGCCCGCGACGTCGGCGATCGCGGTCCGCACCGTCTCCCGGCGGCGGACGGCGAGCGCGGCGCGCGCGGCGGCGTCCGGGTCGTCGCGGTGGCGGTCGGCCGCGCCGCGCACGGCGCCGAGGGTGACCGCACGCGGCCGCGGGACGAGCTCGGCGTCGTCCCCGAGCATCGCGACGGCCTCGGGACCCTTCTCCAGCAGCTGCGCGACGAGCCGGGACGACGACAGCACGTGCGCCATTCGTTCGGCGGCGGCGCCGGAGTCGCGCAGCATCTTGAGGTACCAGTGCGTCGTCCCGAGGTCCTCGGACAGGCGGCGGAACGCGAGCAGCCCGGCGTCCGGATCGGGACCGTCGGCGAACCACCCGAGCAGCACGGGCAGCAGCTGCCGCTGGATGGCGGCGCGCCGGCTGACGCCCGCCGTGAGGGCCTGCAGGTGGCGCAGCGCGCCGGCGGGGTCGCGGTAGCCGAGCGCCGCGAGCCGGGCCTGCGCGGCCTCCGGGGTGAGCCGCACCTCGTCGGTGGTCAGCCGCGCGACCGCCGCGAGCAGGGGGCGGTAGAAGAGCTTCTCGTGGATGCGCCGGACCTCGAGGGCGTGACGGTGCCAGAGCTCGTCGAGCTCGCCGGCGGGGTCCCGGACCAGGCCGAGGGACCGGCCGAGGCGGCGCAGGTCGGCGGGCTCGGTGGGCACGAGGTGGGTGCGGCGCAGCCGGTACAGCTGGATGCGGTGCTCCAGCGCCCGCAGCGTGCGGTAGGCACGGTCGAGCTCGGCGGCGTCGTCGCGCCCGACGTATCCGTAGGCGGCGAGCGCCTCGAGGCCCTCGAGCGTGTTGCCGGTCCGCAGCCGGGGGTCGATGCGGCCGTGGACGAGCTGGAGGAGCTGCACGCTGAACTCGACGTCGCGCAGGCCGCCGGGCCCGAGCTTGAGCTGGCGGCCGGCCTCCTTGGCGGGGACGTGCTGCTCCACGCGACGGCGCATGGCCTGCACGTCCTCGACGAAGTGCTCCCGCTCGGCGGCGCGCCACACGAACGGGCGGATCGCCTCGAGGTAGGCCGCGCCGAGGTCGGCGTCCCCGGCGACCGGCCGGGCCTTGAGCAGCGCCTGGAACTCCCAGGTGGCGGCCCAGCGCCGGTAGTAGGCGACGTGGCTGTCGAGGGTGCGCACGAGCGGCCCGCGCTTGCCCTCAGGACGCAGCGCGGCGTCGACCGGCCACAGGGTGCCCTCGGCCGTGGCCTCGGAGCAGGCGCGGGCGAGGCCGGCGGCGAGCCTGGCACCGGTGGCGAGCGCGGCCTGCTCGTCGCCGCCGTCTCCCTGGTCGACGGGCTCGACCACGTAGATGACGTCGACGTCGCTCACGTAGTTGAGCTCGCGGCCGCCGCACTTGCCCATGCCGAGGACGGCGATCCGGCAGGGCGCGCTGCCGGCCGGCAGCTCGGCGCGCGCGATCGCGAGAGCGGCCTCGAGCGCGGCGGCGGCGAGATCGGCGAGGTCGCGCGAGGTGCCCGGCTCGGCGGTAGCGGGGTCGTCCGCCACGAGGTCGCGGCCCGCGATACCGAGGAGGAGCCGGCGGTAGCCGATCCGCAGGGCGTCGAGCGCCTGCGGCACCGGCAGTCCGGCGACGGGCTCGGGAGCGCCGGGATCGGCGCCGACGGCGGCGAGCAGGCCGGCTCGGACGCCGTCCGGGTCGTCGGGCCGTCCCTCGTCGACGGCCGTCCAATGCGACGGGTGCCGGGCGAGGTGGTCGCCGAGCGCGGCCGACGTCCCGAGGACCGCCAGCAGCGTGTCGCGCACCCGGCCGCCCGCCCGCAGCGCGGCCCGCAGCCGGCCGGCGCGGGGCAGCGCCTCGAGCAGCCGGACGAGGCCCAGCAGGGCGAGGTCGGGGTCGGGGACGCGGCCGAGCGCGCCGACGAGGCCGTCGTCGAAGACGTCCTCGAGCGGATCGACGAGGCCGGCGAGGGCACGGTCGGTGAGGAACCGCTCGGCGCGCGCGGGGTCGGCGAAGCCGAGCCGGGCGAGCCGGCCGGCCGTGCTCGTGGGCCGGACCGTCACCGGCGGGCGCCGGCCGAGGCGCCGCTCACCACCCCGAGGAACGCCGCCGCGTGCGCGGCGGCGAGCTCGTCGAGGCGGTCGTCGGCGTCCTTGACGGCGCGGGCCACCTCGTCGGGGTCGAGGCCGGCGGCGACCACGGCGTCGGCGTCCTCGCGCATCCAGCCGGCGAAGTCGTCGGCGGTCACCTCGGGGTGGTACTGCACGCCCCACGCGACCGGTCCGAGCCGGAACGCCTGGTGCTGGTAGAGCTCGCCGGTGCCGAGCAGGACGGCGTGCGGCGGCAGCTCGGTGATGGCGTCCTGGTGGCCCTGCGTGCCGACGTAGCCCTCGATCGGCAGTGCCGACATGAGCGGGTCGCCCTCGGCCTCGTCGGTGGGCATGACGACGCCGAGGCCGGCCTCGATCCCGACGGCGCCGCGTTCGACGCGACCCCCGGTGGCGTGCGCCAGGAGCTGGGCGCCGAGGCAGATCCCGAGGAGCGGGACGCCGGTCTCGACGGCCCTGGCCATGAGGGCGCGGGTGGCGGGCAGCCACGAGGCGCGCTCGTCCTCCCAGGCCGCCATCGAGCCGCCGAGGACGACGAGCCCGTGGACGCCGTCCAGGTCCTCGGGGAGCGCGTCGCCGCGGTCGGGACGGCGGACGTCGAGCTGCGTCGCCTGGCGGAACGCCGGCTCGAGGCGGCCGAGCGGGCCGTCGTCCTGGTGCTGGACGACGAGCAGGTGCGGGATCCGGCTCACGGCAGCCTCACAGCAGCGGAAGGTAGCGGTTGAGCTCGAACGGCGTCACCTGCTGCCGGTACTCCGTCCACTCCTGCCGCTTGTTGCGGAGGAAGAAGTCGAAGACGCCCTCGCCGAGCGTCTCGGCGACGAGCTCGGAGTCCTCCATGATCGCGATGGCGTCGGACAGGCTCGCGGGCAGCGGCTTGATGCCGAGCGCCCGCCGCTCGGCGTCGGTCAGCGCCCAGACGTTGTCCTCGGCACCCTCGGGCAGGTCGAGGCCCTCGTCGACGCCCTTCAGGCCCGCGGCCAGGAGCAGCGCGAAGGCCAGGTAGGGGTTGCACGCCGAGTCGAGCGCCCGGTACTCGATCCGCGTCGAGTTGCCCTTGCCCGGCTTGTACATCGGGACGCGGATGAGCGCCGAGCGGTTGTTGTGGCCCCAGCACACGTAGCTCGGGGCCTCCCCGCCGCCCCAGAGCCGCTTGTAGGAGTTGACCCACTGGTTCGTCACGGCGGTGATCTCGGCGGCGTGCCGGAGGAGGCCGGCGATGAACTGCCGCGCCGTCTTGCTCAGCTGGAACTCCGCGCCGGCCTCGTGGAAGGCGTTGCGGTCGCCCTCGAAGAGCGAGAGATGGGTGTGCATCCCCGAGCCGGGGTGGTCGGCGAAGGGCTTCGGCATGAACGTCGCGTAGACGCCCTGCTCGAGGCCGACCTCCTTGATGACCGTCCGGAAGGTCATGATGTTGTCGGCCATGCTCAGCGCGTCGGCGTAGCGGAGGTCGATCTCGTTCTGGCCGGGGCCGCCCTCGTGGTGGCTGAACTCGACGCTGATCCCCATGCTCTCGAGCACGGTGATGGCGGCGCGCCGGAAGTCGTGGGTCGTGCCGCGCGGCACGTGGTCGAAGTAGCCCGCGCGGTCGACGGGCTCGGGCGCCTCGCCCGGCTCCGGCTCGTTCTTGAGCAGGTAGAACTCGATCTCTGGGTGCGTGTAGAAGGTGAGGCCGTGCTCGGCCGCCCGGTTCAGGGCTCGCTTGAGGACCGTCCGCGGGTCGCTGAGGGTGGGCTCGCCGTCAGGCGTGAGCACGTCGCAGAACATGCGGGCCG
>DASQJO010000437.1:0-6305 GCA_035630955.1 Kineosporiaceae bacterium | reverse complement strand
CTTCGACACGCCCGCCGTCGTGCTCGCCACCGGCGGCATCGGCAAGTCGTTCAAGGTAACGAGCAACTCCTGGGAGTACACAGGCGACGGCCACGCGCTCGCGCTCCAGGCCGGAGCGACGCTGCTCAACATGGAGTTCGTCCAGTTCCATCCCACGGGCATGGTCTGGCCGCCCAGCATCAAGGGCATCCTCGTCACCGAGTCCGTCCGCGGCGACGGCGGCGTGCTGACGAACTCCGAGGGCAAGCGGTTCATGTTCGACTACATCCCCGACGTCTTCCGCGACAAGTACGCTGAGTCCGAGGCCGAGGGCGACCGATGGTACGAGGACCAGGCGAACAACCGGCGGCCGCCGGAGCTGCTGCCCCGCGACGAGGTCGCGCGGGCGATCAACGCCGAGGTCAAGGCGGGCCGCGGGTCGCCGCACGGCGGCGTGTTCCTCGACGTGAGCAAGCGGCTGCCCGCCGAGGTCATCCGGCGCAAGCTGCCGTCGATGCACCACCAGTTCAAGGAGCTCGCGGACGTCGACATCACCGCGGAGGCGATGGAGGTCGGCCCGACCTGCCACTACGTCATGGGCGGGGTCGAGGTCGACCCCGACACCGCGGCGTCCGTCGTCCCGGGGCTGTTCGCGGCCGGTGAGGTCGCCGGCGGGATGCACGGCTCGAACCGGCTCGGCGGGAACTCCCTCTCCGACCTCCTGGTCTTCGGACGCCGGGCGGGCCTCGGCGCGGCCGCCTACGTCGACGCTCTCGGCGGCGACCGGCCGGCGATCCTGGACGCCGACGTCACGGCGGCGGCCGCCTCGGCGCTCGCCCCGTTCGAGGGCAACGGCGGCTCCGGTGCGGAGAACCCGTACGCGCTGCACCAGGAGCTGCAGCAGACGATGAACGACCTGGTCGGGATCATCCGGCGCGAGGACGAGATGCGCGAGGCGCTCGACCGGCTCGAGAAGCTCAAGGAACGCGCGGCCGGTGTCGTCGTCGAGGGGCACCGGCAGTTCAACCCGGGCTGGCACCTGGCGCTGGACCTGCGGAACATGTTGCTCGTCTCCGAGTGCGTCGCGAAGGCCGCGCTCGAGCGGCAGGAGAGCCGCGGCGGCCACACCCGCGACGACTACCCGGAGGCGAGCCGGGAGTGGCGCCAGCTCAACATCGTCTGTGCCCTGAAGGGCGAGCTCTCGGCCGCCGGCACCGGGGCGATCGCCATCCGCCGGCAGCCGCTGCCGGAGATGCCGCCGGAACTGCTCGGGCTCTTCGAGCGCGGTGAGCTCGGCAAGTACATGTCGGACGCCGAGCTCGAGCGCCTCCCCGGCGCCTCGCAGACCTCGGGCGTGGCGGGAGGAGCGGGGCGGTGACGACCACGAAGATCCGGGTCTGGCGCGGCGACGACGAGGGCGGCGAGCTGCGCGACTTCGACGTCGAGGTCAACGAGGGCGAGGTCGTGCTCGACGTCGTCCACCGGTTGCAGGCGACGCAGACCCCCGACCTCGCCGTCCGGTGGAACTGCAAGGCCGGCAAGTGCGGCTCGTGCAGCGCCGAGGTCAACGGCCGGCCCCGGCTGCTGTGCATGACCCGGATGAACATCTTCGAGCCGGGCGAGACGGTGACCATCACGCCGCTGCGGGCGTTCCCCATCGTCAAGGACCTCGTCACCGACGTCTCCTACAACTACGCCAAGGCCCGCTCGGTGCCGTCGTTCACGCCTCCGCCGGAGCTGGCGCCGGGGGAGTACCGGATGCAGCAGGTCGACGTCGACCGCAGCCAGGAGTTCCGCAAGTGCATCGAGTGCTTCCTCTGCCAGAACACCTGCCACGTGGTGCGTGACCACGACGAGAACAAGCCCGCGTTCGCCGGGCCCCGCTTCTTCGCCCGGATCGCCGAGCTCGACATGCACCCGCTCGACGCCTACCCCGAGGACGGCCGCAAGAAGGAGGCGCAGGAGGACTTCGGGCTCGGGATGTGCAACATCACGAAGTGCTGCACGGAGGTCTGCCCCGAAGGTATCAAGATCACGGACAACGCTATCAACCCGATGAAGGAGCGCGTCGCGGACGTGAAGTACGACCCGGTTCGGTGGATCGCGTCGACGATCCGACGTCGCCGGTCGTCCGACGCCCAGCCGTAAGGAAAGCGCTGGATCGCGTCCACGATCCGACGGCGCCGGTCGTCGACGCCCAGCCGTAAGGAAGCGCCGGATCGCGTCGACGATCGCCGGACATGCGGGCGTACTCCGCGCACGCGGACGCCGCCGGCCTCCCAGACGCGAGCGCAATGCCGCATCCGGAAGCATGAAGCCGCCCGCGATCAGACGGGTCGGATCGCGATCTGGGCGACGACGGGGAGCGCGGGGACGATCGTGTCCGGCACGAGGAGCTGCAGCCCGCCGGACCGAGGGTCGATCGCCACCATCCGGGCCGACGAGTCGACGCCGAAGAGCCACCGGCCGTCCGGGCTCCACACCAGGGACTGCGAGACTGCACCGCCCACCAGGGTGAGGTCCGTCCGCTTCCGTTCGCCGCTCGCGAGGTCCACGAGGACGAGCCGTAGCGCCCGGGTCGGATCCCCGACGTAGAGGGCCGCCGTGAGCCCGTCCGGCGAGAGCGCACCCTCCGGACCGACGGGGATGCCGGCCGCCGCGTCCGGCGCGACGACCCCGGAGATCGTTCGGCGTTGCCCGGTGCGATCCACCAGGATGGCCGAGCACGTGGCGCTGTCGTCGCAGTCGAGCACGAGCCACCCGGTCGGGCCGCTGGCCATCACGGCTCCGGTCGTCACCCGGATCAGCCCCTGCGGGCGCGCCCAGTAGGCGCCGCCGAGGCCGTAGACGAGCGCGTAGCCCCCGCCGTCCGGCACGCTCTGGAACGCGGTGTACCGGGGCAGGTCGACGAGGGGGCCGGTCGCACGCCCGTCGAGTCCGACCAGCCGCAGCACCGGCGTCCCGCCGGAGGCGTCGCTCACCCAGACGTGGTCCAGGTCCGGACCCGGGAGCATCGGCCCGCTCCCCGCGAGCCCCGGCGCAGCCTCCTTCGGGCCGTGGCCGTCGGGAACGAGGTAGGTCGCCCCGCCGTCGTCACGGTGGACCAGCACCCCGCCGCGGACCGGGACGAAGGACAGCCCGACGTCGGCGAGCGCCGGCATCGACGTCCGCGTCACCCGCCCGGTGGCGATCTCGACGCGCACGATCGCCGAGTCGCTGAAACCGAAGAGGTCGAGCCGTCGCCCGTCGAGCGGGGGTTCCGGCAGCTGGGTCATCACGACCCACCCCGCCGGCAGCCGGATCGGCGAGGGCCGCGGTGACGCCGTCGGCGTCGGCTTCGCAGCCGTGGCCGGTGGCGCGGAGCCGCGCGAACGCACCAGGGCCGCCCCGCCGCCGAGCACCGCGACCCCCGCCAGCACCAGGAGGCCGCGTCGCCGGACGTCCGGTGGACGGGATCTCGAGGGCTCCGCCGGAGAGGCGTCGGGCTCGTCGACCATGCCCAGGTCGAGCACCTCGGGGCGGTCGTCGTGGCTCACCGGACCATCATCGGTCCGTCACGCGCGTATCGCGATGTCCCGGACGGCGACGGCGGCGCTCTCGGGCAGGAGCGGGTCGGACCGTCCGGTGCCCGGGTCGACGGCGACGACGCGTCCGGGGGAGGCGACCGTGAGCAGCGCCGCGCCGTCCGGCGACCACCGGAGCGACCGGCGCGAGGCCCCGGGCGCGAGCGTGGTGTCGGACCGCAACCGCCCCTCGGTCACCAGGTCCACGAGGATCAGGCCCGGGTCGGCCGCCGCGGTGCCGAGGTAGAGCGCGACGCGCCGCCCGTCGGGCGAGAGCGCCCCGCCGATCGTGGCCGCCACGTCCGTGGGGCTGATCCCCACCGGACTGCGCGTGCCGCCCCGGCGGACCAGGACGGTCGAGCACCGGCTCTGCTCGTCGCACTCCAGCACGAGCCACCCGCGGGGCCCGTTCGCGAGCACCGCACCCGTCGTCACCCGGCGCAGCCCGCGCGGCCCCGCCCGGTACACCCCCTGCAGGCCGAAGAAGAGCGGGTACCCGGTGCCGTCGGGGACGGGGTAGGAGGACAGCTGGGCGGAGACGCCGACGCCGCGCCGCAGGACCAGGCCGTCGAGCCCGACGAGCATCAGCGGGGCGTTCGGTCCGGAGCCGGACATCAGCCAGACGTGGCCGAGGTCCGGGCCGGGGAGCATGGGGCCGCGCCGCTGTAGCGCCGGCACCGGCCTGGCCGGTTGCCCGTCGGGCACGAGCCAGCTGCGGCCGTCGTCCCCCCGGTGCACCAGGACGCCGCCGTCCACCGGGACGAGGTCCGGCCTGACGTCCGCCACGCCGGGCAGATATGTGCGGGTGACCCGGCCCGTCCCGGCCTCGACCCGGACGACCTCCTGCTCGCCGGACCCGAACACGTCGACCGGCGGGCCCGCGAGCAGCGGCCGGTTCAGGTCGCTGACGACGACCGGCGTCCTCGCGTCGGGCGCCGGAACCGACGTGCGCGAGCGGACCAGGGTGACACCGACGCCGAGGGCCGCCGCCCCGCCGAGCGTGAACAGGGCTCGGCGGGGAAGACCGGGCGGGCGTGGCCCCGGCTGCGCCGGGTCGTTCAGCACGCCGAGGTCGAGCACCTCGGGAGCGTCGTCGTCGGCCACCTCCCCATCATCGGCGTGTCGCTAGTCCCCCGCAGCCCCCAGCGTCTCCTTCGCGACGGACGCCGGCGCGCCGGCGAACTGACTCGTGTAGAGGTCGAAGTAGACGCCGCGGCGCTGCAGCAGCTCCTCGTGGTCGCCCTGCTCGACGACCGCGCCGTGGTCGAGGACGAGGATGGTGTCCGCGTTCCGGATGGTCGACAGGCGGTGCGCGATGACGAAGCCGGTGCGCCCGGCCCGCAGCCGCGCCATCGCCTGCTGGATGAGCACCTCCGTACGGGTGTCGACCGAGCTCGTCGCCTCGTCGAGGATGAGGATCGCCGGGTCGGCCAGGAACGCGCGCGCGATCGTGATGAGCTGCTTCTGGCCCGCGGAGACGTTCGAGGCGTCGTCCTCGAGCACCGTGTCGTAGCCGTCGGGCAGGGTCCGGACGAAGTGGTCGACGTGCGCCGCCTCCGCCGCGGCGACGATCCGCTCCTCGGTGGCGTCGGCGGCGCCGTAGGCGATGTTGTCCCGGATCGTGCCGCCGAACAGCCACGCGTCCTGCAGCACCATGCCGAACGAGCGGCGCAGGTCGTCGCGGGTGAGCTCGCGG
This sequence comes from Kineosporiaceae bacterium, assembly GCA_035630955.1. Taxonomy (GTDB): domain Bacteria; phylum Actinomycetota; class Actinomycetes; order Actinomycetales; family Kineosporiaceae; genus DATKNA01. The sequence continues at coordinate 1,067 of DASQJO010000437.1, read as the reverse complement.
ATGTCGACGCCGTCGAGCTTGATCCGGCCGGAACCGATCTCGTAGAACCGCATGAGCAGGTTGACCAGCGTCGTCTTACCGGCGCCGGTCGGGCCCACGATCGCGATCGTCTCGCCCGGCTCGACCGTGAGCGAGAGGTCCTCGATGAGCGGCTTGGCCGGGTCGTAGCTGAACGAGACGTCCTCGAAGGCCACGGCGCCGCGCACCCGCTCGAGACGCACCGGATCGGCCGGGTCGCGCACCTCCTCGACCTCGTCGAGGACGGCGAAGACGCGCTCCGCGGAGGCCACACCGGACTGGATGAGGTTCGCGGCGCTCGCGAGCTGCGTGATGGGCATCGTGAACTGCCGCGAGTACTGGATGAAGGCCTGGACGTCGCCGATCGAGATCTGGCCCGAGGCGACGCGCAGGCCGCCGACGACGGCGATGCCGACGTAGCTGAGGTTGCCCACGAAGGTCAGCGCCGGCATGACGATGCCGCTGATGAACTGGGCTTTGAAGCTGGCCTGGTAGACCTTCTCGTTGACCTCGTCGAAGACCGTCTGCGCCTGCTGCTGCCGCCCGTACACCTTGACGACCTCGTGCCCGGAGTACATCTCCTCGACGTGGCCGTTCAGCTGCCCGGTCCAGCGCCACTGCTCCCGGAACTGGGGCTGTGCCCGGCGGGCGATGAGGACGGTCGCGACCAGGGACAGCGGAACCGTCACCAGCGCGATGAGGGACAGCAGCGGGCTGATCCAGATCATCACGGCGAGGACGCCGATGACGGTGGAGAGCGACGTGATGCTCTGCGTGAGGGTCTGCTGCAGCGTCGTGTTGACGTTGTCGATGTCGTTCGTCACGCGGCTGAGCAGGTCGCCGCGCGAGTGCTGGTCGAGGTAGCTGAGCGGCAGCCGCCCGATCTTGTGGTCGACGTCCTCCCGGAGCCGGTAGATCACCCGCTGGGTGACCCCGGCCATGATGTACAGCTGCGCCCAGCTGAACAGCGAGGCCAGCACGTACACGACGACGACGACGAGCAGCGCCTGGCCCAGCCGGTCGAAGTCGACCCCGACCCCGGGGACGAC
>DASQJO010000436.1:0-5784 GCA_035630955.1 Kineosporiaceae bacterium | reverse complement strand
ATGCCGACGCCCTTGCCGGCCTCCTTGACCTCTTCCTTGGCCTCGGCCTTGGCCAGCGCGATCTCCGCCCGCATGAGCTGCGAGAAGTCCGACGTCAGCCGACCGACGATCTCCCCGAGCGAGGAGTTCTCGACGTCCAGGTGGTCATGGCCGCCGTTCGGGTCGTAGGCGGTGGCTCCGGGGGTCGACAGCGAGACGCCGGGACCGGGGTCCAGCCGCTCGCTGCCGCTCACCGCTGCCCCTCGGAGGTGCCGTTGCCGTAGTAGTCGCGCTCGCCGGTGCCGGTCGGCGCGTTGGGCCCGGGCTGGTCCACACCCTCGCCGCCGTACTCGGGCGCCACGGGCTCGCCGGGAACGCCGAGGTCGGCGTCCGTGCCGGTGAGCGTCCCGCTCGTGGGCGCGAGGTTCGGGTCGCTGGTCTGCCGGACGCCGTACGTCGGGTCGCCCTCGGCGGTGCCGTACTCGGTGCCGTACTGGTCCCGGTACCCGGCGGTGGTCTCACCGGTGGTCGGGTAGCCGGTCGCACCGGTCTGGCCGTAGTCCGTGCCCGTGACCCCGGCCGCGTAGCCGGCGCTGGTGCCGGTCGTGTAGCCGGTCGAGGTGCCGCTCGCGTAGCCGGTCTCGTACCCGGTGCCGTAGCCGCCGCCGTAGCTGGTCGGCGTCCGGCCGTCGCGCACGTCGATCACGTGACGACCGCTGGACTGCTGCTGCTTGCGGGCCGCCGCAGCGCCGCGGGTGGCACGCCCGGCGAGCACGCCGGCGGTCGCCGCGAGCAAGAGGAACGTGCCGGGGCGCCGGCGCGCGAACGACCGGACGTCGTCCAGCGGGTTGGAGCCGTTCTCCAGGTAGGACCGGACGCCGCTGAGGCGGTCGGCCACCTGACGCACGACCTCGGTGGCGGCGCCGTTGCGGCCGCCCGCCTGGGCCATGTTCTGCAGCTCGTCCTCGAACTCGCGCAGCATCTCGACCAGCCGGTCGCGCTGCTGCTGCGTCTGCTGCTGGATCTGCCCGCGGAACTCCGAGAGCAGGTCACGGGCCTGGCGCTGCGCCTCCTGGGCGACCTCGAGCGCCTGGTCCTTCGCGGTGCCCGCGACGTCCGTCGCGCGCTCCTGAGCGGTCCCGGCGACCTCGCCGGCCTTGGCCTGGGCGGTGCCGCCCACGTCGGCCGCGCGGTCCTTGACCTCGGACGCGCGGTCGGCGACGGGCTGGTCGCCCGTCTGTGCAGATGTCTGCGTCGTCATCGTCCCTCCGTCATCGTCGTATCGGTCGCCCACGTCGATCGCGGGCGACCAGGCCACGCCGTCGTCCGGAGGCCCCCGGCGCGCGGCCCTGCAGTGGCGACCTCGACGTACCCAGGGTTGGCGCGAGCATGCGACCCGACACGGACCAATATCGACGCGGACGGGTGAGGCGGGCCGCAGGCTCAGCCCGCTGCTCCCGGCGTCCCCACGGAGCCGGCGAGCCGCACCGTGCCGCCCCTGGGGACGACGTCGAGCCGCTCGGCGAAGCCGGCGGCCCGGGCGGCGGCCCGGGCGTCGTCGAGCCCCGAGGCCATGACGCCGTAGTCGTCGTAGTGCACGGGCACCGCCCGACGGGGCCGGACGCGGCGAAGGAACTCCTCGAACATGCGCCCGTCCATCGTCACCGTGTGGAAGAGGACGCGGGTGCCGCCGAGGTGGACGACGGCGGCGTCGATCTGCGGGTACCGGCGCGCGATCTCGTCGAGGTGCTCCCCCGGCAGGGTGTCGCCGGTGACGTAGACGCGGGTGGTGGCGCCGTCGGCCGTGCGGTGCTCGAGCAGGGATCCCATCACCGGCGGCAGCAGCCCCTTCATGACCCCGTAGCCGTGGACACCGGGCAGCGCCTCGACCTCCAGCCGCTCGCCGCCGCGCTCGAACGTGGTCCGCTGCCAGGTCCGCATCGGCTCTGCGGGGAACCCCCAGCGGGAGAGCCGCCGGGCGGCCGCGGGCGTGGTCAGCAGCGGGACGTCGCGGGTCAGGTCGCGCCGGGCGACCCGGTCGAAGTGGTCGCCGTGCAGGTGGGAGAGGACGACGGCGTCCAGCGGCGGGAGCTCCTCGATGCGGAGCGCGGGGTCCTTCAGCCGGCGGCTCCACAGCCCTTTGCCCAGGTAGGCGCGCTGGCCGCGACGGATGAAGTTGGGGTCGGTGAGCACGGTGAACGCGCCGAGCCGCAGCACGGTGGTGGCGTTGCCGACGAAGGTGAGCGTCTCCTCAGCCATGGGGTGGCAGTGCCCCGGGGCCGCGCCTGCATGCGAGGCGCCGATGCGACGATGGGGCCATGACGAAGGACGCGACCCCCGCTGCACCCGAAGGCTCCCCCGGCGGCGAGGCCGAGCAGGTCGAGCACCGGCAGCGGCCCCGCTCGGAGGCGTTCAAGCGCTTCATCGCGTCGGGCTGGGGGGCACGTCCGTCGGGGCTGCCGGCGCGGTCGGAGGCCGCGGGCTGGGCGGCCGCCCGCCGGGAGCGCCTGTCGGAGCTCTTCCCCGGTGAGCGGCTGGTGCTGCCGGCCGGTGGGCTGCGGGTCCGCAGCAACGACACCGACTACCGGTTCCGGCCGCACAGCGCGTTCGCGCACCTCACCGGGCTGGGGACCGACCAGGAGCCGGACGCCGTGCTCGTCCTCGAGCCCCGCTCGGGTGGCGGCCACGACGGCGTGCTGTTCTTCCGCCCCCGGGCTGAGCGCGACACCGAGGAGTTCTACGCCGACTCGCGGTACGGGGAGCTGTGGGTCGGCGTCCGGCCCACGCTGGAGGAGATCGCCGCGCTGACGGGCCTCGACGCCCGGCACCTCGACGAGGTCGCCGACGCGGTCCGCAAGGACGTCGGCGACGGCGGGGTCGGCGTCCGCGTGGTGCGCGGCGCGGACGAGAGCCTGGAGGAGATCCTCGACGAGGTCCGCGAGCTCACCGAGGAGAGCGAGCGCGAGGCGGACGCCGCGCTCGTCCGCGCGGTCAGCGAGCTGCGGCTGGTCAAGGACGCGTGGGAGATCGAGCAGATGCGGCTCGCCGTCGGCGTGACGGCGCGGGGCTTCGAGGACGTCGTCCGGGCGCTCGCCTCCGCTGTCGGGGAGGCTCGCGGGGAGCGCGTGATCGAGACGGCGTTCGAGGGGCGCGCGCGGCGCGAGGGCAACGCGGTCGGCTACGACACCATCGCGGCCGCGGGCGAGCACGCCTGCACGCTGCACTGGATCCGCAACGACGGGACGGTGCGCGAGGGCGACCTCGTGCTCATCGACGCCGGCGCCGAGGTCGACTCGCTCTACACGGCGGACGTGACCCGCACGCTGCCGGTCTCCGGGCGTTTCACACAGGCGCAGCGCAAGGTCTACGAGGTCGTGCTCGAGGCCGCGGACGCCGCGTTCGAGGTGGCCCGGCCGGGGCGCACGTTCCGCGAGCTCAACGAGGCGGCGATGAAGGTCATCGCGGCCCGGCTGCACGAGTGGGGCCTCCTCCCCGAGGGCGTGAGCGTCGAGGACACCCTCGACGACGAGGGCCAGTACCACCGGCGCTGGATGGTCCACGGGACGAGCCACCACCTCGGCCTCGACGTCCACGACTGCGCGCAGGCGCGCCGCGAGATGTACCTCGACGGCGTGCTCGAGCCGGGCATGGTCTTCACGATCGAGCCGGGCCTGTACTTCCGCGCCGACGACGAGCTCGTGCCGGAGGAGCTGCGCGGCATCGGCGTCCGGATCGAGGACGACGTCGTCGTCACCGAGGACGGCTGCGAGAACCTCTCCGCGATGCTTCCCCGCACCCCCGACGACGTCGAGTCCTGGATGGCTCGCCTCCGCCCCTGACTCACTCGAGACGGCCCGGTGCTCATCCACTGCGGCGTTGCTCCGTGAATGCGGTTTCTTGGGGGCTAGAAGCCGCATCTCCTGCGCATCGCCGCACGTGCTGAGCACCGTTGGCTGTGGATGACGAGTCACCATCGTCCACAGGCGCGGCGACGGCCCTGGAGGCCGGGAGCCTCGACGCGCTTGAGTGCGAGGCGTGCGGAGTGATCCGGATCTCCCGGCGGTCTTCGACCGGTCCATGGCATTGGACGTCGGTCTGACCCGGAACCAGATCGAGCGACGCCTTGCGAGCGGCAGCTGGCGGCGACTGGCGCACGGCGCCTTCTGTCTCCAAGGGACGTGGGAGAACGCGTCGCCCGAGGGCCGGCACCTCCTGGTCTCGCAGGCCGTGCTGGTCACGCGCGAGGAGCCGGGGCGTCAGGCTCTGAGCCACGTCTCGGCGGCCGTGCTGCACCGTCTTCCGGTGTCGACGCAGCAGCTCGGCGTGGTCTGGCTGACGGCGCCGCCGGACGGGGTCCGCAGCACCCGGTACACCCCGCTGCTACGGCGGGAGGTCGCACCGCTGCCGCCGGCGGACCTCACGACTCTCGCCGGCCTGCCGGTCACCTCGCTGGCACGGACGCTGGCCGACACCCTGCGCCACCTCCCGCTGGAGCACTCCGTGCCGCTGGTGGACGCAGGGCTGCAGTCAGCGGCCGGAGAACCGCACCTCGTCCCGCGGGAGGCGTTGGAGGAAGTGCTCGCGCGTCAGTCGTCGTGGCCGTACGCGCAGTCGGCGGCCGCGGCCCTGCGTCTGGTCGACCCGCGGCGCGAGTCGGCACTGGAGTCCCGGTCGGCGATCACGATGGACGCCTTCGGCCTGCCTGCGCCGACACCGCAGGCGATCATCCTCGACAGCTCCGGCGCCTTCGTGGCACGCGTCGACTTCCTGTGGAAGGAGTACGGCGTCGTCGGCGAGGCGGACGGCTTGACCAAGTACAGGACCGAGGACCCCGTCGAGGTGTTCATGGCGGAGCGCGAGCGGCAGGCGCGGCTGGAGGAGCTCGGGCTGATCGTGATCCGATGGACCTGGCGGCAGCTGAGCGGCAGGCCCCCGGAGTTCGTCCTACGGCTGCGGCGGGCCTTCGCCGCCGGGAGCCCGACGCGCTTCTGCGGCCGCGTCGCCTGATCCTCCCGCTGAATGCTCAGTGAATGCGTCGGTGCTCGGTGAATGCGTCGGTGCTCAGCGAATGCGGCTTTCCGGCCGCCCGGAACCCGCATCTGCCGAGCATCGCCGCATTCACTGAGCATCCCGCGGGTCAGGCGGGGAAGGTGCGGGTGCCGGCGCACCAGGTTCCGAGGACGCGGGCCTCGTGGACGGAGTCCGGCGGGCCGGCCAGGATGTCGCGGTCGAGGACGACGACGTCCGCGCGGGCGCCGACGTCGAGCACGCCGCGGTCGTCCTCGAACGACTGGTAGGCAACGCCGGCGGTGTACGCCGTCAGCGCCTGCTCGAGGGTCAGCCGCTCGTGGGGCAGCCATCCGCCCGGAGGCCGTCCGTCGTCGGTCGTCCGGGTCACCGCCACCCGGATCCCCTCGAGCGGCACGTGCGACGACACCGGCCAGTCGCTCCCGAACGACACCCGCGCGCCGGAGCGCAGCAAGGACGCCATCGGGTACTGCCAGTCGGTGCGCTCAGGGCCGAGCCGTGGCGCCGTCAGCTCGTCCATCAGCGCGTCGCGCTGCGCCCACAGCGGCTCGAGGTTCGCGACGACGCCGAGCGCGGCGAACCGCGGCAGGTCGGCGGGGTGCACGACCTGCGTGTGCGCGATCACCGGACGCCGGTCGCGCCGGCCTCCGACCGAGATCCCGTGCTCGACCGCGTCGAGCGCCGCGCGGATGCCGGCGTCCCCGATGGCGTGGACGTGGAGCTGGAACCCGGCGGCGTCGAACGCGGCCGCCGCCTCGGCGAGCGACGCCCAGTCCC
>DASQJO010000435.1:0-6183 GCA_035630955.1 Kineosporiaceae bacterium | reverse complement strand
CCGCGAGGTAGTGCGCGTTGCCGGAACGGGTGTTGTGCGTGCGGGCGCCGCCCAGCTCCTCGAAGCCGACATCCTCCCCCGTCACCGTCCGGATGACGTCCGGGCCGGTGATGAACATGTGCGATGTCCCGTCCACCATCACGGTGAAGTCGGTGATCGCGGGGGAGTAGACCGCCCCGCCCGCGCACGGGCCGAGGACCACGGAGATCTGCGGGACGACGCCGCTGGCGTGCACGTTCCGCAGGAAGATCTCGCCGTAGAGGCCGAGCGAGACGACGCCCTCCTGGATCCGGGCGCCGCCGGAGTCGTTGATCCCGATGACCGGGCAGCCGATCCTCATCGCCAGGTCCATGACCTTGACGATCTTCTCGCCGAAGACCTCGCCCAGCGACCCGCCGAAGACGGTGAAGTCCTGCGCGAAGACGCAGACCGGCCGGCCGTCGATCGTGCCGTGACCGGTGACGACGCCGTCCCCGTACGGGCGCTGCTCGTCCATGCCGAAGTTCCGGCTGCGGTGCCGGGCGAACTGGTCGAGCTCGGTGAACGAGCCCTCGTCGAGCAGCGCCTCGATCCGCTCCCGCGCGGTCTTGCGGCCCTGCGCGTGCCGCTTCTCGACGGCGCGCGCGGACCCCGCGTGGAGCGCCGCCTCCTCCCGCAGCCGCAGGTCGGCGAGCTTGCCCGCGGTCGTGTGGATGTCCGGCGACCCCGCGGGACCCGGCTCCACCTGCGCTGCCTCGGCCATAGCCGGGAGGGTAGCCGGGGGCTCCGACGCCGGGCAGGGCGGCCGAGGCGGCCCGCGTCACATCGGGCGGCCACACTGGCCGGATGAGCCAGTGGACCGACCTGGGCCGTCCCCCGCTGCGGCAGGCCGCACTGGCCCGCGCCCTCACCCAGGGCCCGGACGCGGCGTGGCGCGCGATCGAGGTCGTCCCCCGGACCGGCTCCACGAACGCGGACCTCGCCGCCCGCGCCCGGGCCGGTGAGCCCGAGGGGCTCGTGCTGACCGCCGACCACCAGGCGGCCGGCCGCGGCCGGCTCGGCCGGGGATGGGAGGCGCCGCCCAGGGCCGGGATCGCCGTCTCGGTGCTGCTGCGGCCCGCGGTGGACCCGGCCCGCTGGTCCTGGCTGCCGCTGCTCACCGGACTCGCCGTCGTCGACGCTCTGACCAGGGTCTGCGGCCTCCCCGCCGGACTGAAGTGGCCCAACGACGTCCTCGTTCCCGAGCCCGAGCGGGGGCGGCCGCCGGAGCAGGGTGAGCTGCGCAAGGTGTGCGGCGTCCTGGTCGAGGCGGTGCCGGGCGCCGACGGCGTCCCCGCGGCCGCCGTCGCCGGCCTCGGCCTCAACGTCGACCAGGGGCGCGACGAGCTGCCGGTGCCGACGGCGACCTCCCTGCGGCTCGCCGGCTCCGCGACCCTCGACCGCGACACCGTGCTCCGTGCCTGCCTGCGCGCCCTCGCCGTCCGGTACCGGAGCTGGGCGGACGCCGCCGGCGACCCGCGCGCGAGCGGGATCGGCGCCGCCTACCGCGAGGCGTGCCGCACGCTCGGGCAGGAGGTCGAGGTGCAGCTGCCCGGCCGTGACCCCGTCCGGGGGGTCGCCGACGGCGTCGACGACGACGGCCGGCTCGTCGTCACCTCGCCCGCGGGCACGCAGGCGCTGGCGGCGGGGGACGTCGTCCACGTCCGCGCGCCTCGCGCCGCGGGATGACGTCGGACGGTGTCGAGGCTGCATCATCGGGGGATGGGGTTGGCCGAGAAGCTCCTCGCCGACGGCGAGCGGCCGCTCGTCGTCCTGCGGCCGCACGTGCGGCGCCTGGTCCGGCCCGCCCTGATCCTGCTCGTCCTCGCACCCGCCGCGGCGTTCACGGCGGGCGCGGTGCCGCCCGGTGCCGCGCGCGGGCCCGTCCGGCTGGTCGTCGCCGCGCTCGCCGCGCTCGTCGCCGTCCGCTGGGTGGTCTGGCCGTTCCTGCTCTGGTGGAACACCGTCTACGTGCTCACCGACGAGCGCTTCTTCGAGCGCGGCGGGCTGGTCCGGCGCACCGGGCACGACCTGCCGCTGCAGGGCGTCTCGGACGTGGTCGTCGCGCAGAGCTTCTCCGAGCGGCTGCTGCGCTCCGGGACGCTGCGGGTACTGACCGACGGAGGCGGTGAGATCGCCGTCACCGACGTGCCCGCGATCGCCCGCGTCCAGGGCAGCCTGCTGGCGGTGGTCGACGACATCGCGCAGCGGCTGCGCGCGCCGCGCCGCTGGGCTGAGGGGACGGACGACGCCGACGACCCGCGGTCCGTCCGTCACGAGCACCGGGACGACGAGTCCTGGGACGGCGAGCACTGGGACGACGAGCACTGGGACGGCGAGCACTGGGACGACGAGGCCTGGGTCGACGACGACGACGAGCCCGCTCCGCCGGCGGCGCCCGACCGCGGCGAGGCACGCCGGCGGGAGCGCGAGGCCCGCCGCCGGCTCGCGGAGCTCCAGAGCGAGATCCGGGACAGGGCGCGCCGTACGCCGGCGCCCGACTCGCCGCTCGAGGACGACGGCGGCGACGAGCGGACCCGCCCCATCGAGACCACCGCCGACGCCCCGGTCGACGCCCCGGTCCAGGCTCCCGTGGAGATCGCGGACGGCGACGACGCCGCCGGCGCCCGCATCCTGCGCTTCCCGCCCCGGCCGTGACGGCGCCGGACGCCGACGGCGGCGGCTCCCTCGAGCGCGACCTCCTCGGCGGGCCGCGCCGCTGGCGTCGTCGCGAGGTCGCGGGCCAGGCGGGCGTCTCGCAGCTCTCCTCGCGCAAGCTGTGGCGGGCGCTTGGGTTCGCGAACGTCGGCGACGAGGCCCTCGCCTTCACCGACGCCGACGTCGAGGCCCTCGGCCGGGTCGCGCGCCTGGTACGGACCGGCCTGCTCGACGAGCCGACGGCGATCGCGCTCGCGCGGGCCCTGGGCCAGACCGCGGACCGGCTCGTGAGCTGGCAGACCGAGACTCTGCTCGAGCACCTCGCCGCCGAGGACGTCACCGCCCCCGCGGAGGTGCTCGCCCGGCTGGGGGACCTGAGCGGCGACCTCGAGGCCCTGCTCGTCTACGCCTGGCGCCGCCACCTCGCCGCCGCCGCGTCCTGGCTCTCCGACGTCGCGGACGACGGCGATCTCGCCGCGGCCACGCCGCTCACCGTCGGCTTCGCCGACCTCGTGTCCTACACCCGGCTGTCGCAGCGGCTCGAGCAGCACGAGCTCGGCGTCCTGGTGCAGCGGTTCGAGGGTCTGGCGGCGGACGTCGTCACCGCCGGCGGCGGCCGCGTCGTCAAGACCGTCGGCGACGAGGTGCTCTTCACGGCCGACGACCCGGTCTCCGGTGCCGTCATCGCGCTGTCGCTGTCCGAGCAGATGGCCGTCGACGACGTCGTCCCCGACGTCCGGGTGGGGCTCGCGCACGGGGAGGTGCTGCGGAGCCTGGGCGACGTCTTCGGGCCGACGGTGAACCTGGCCAGCCGGCTCACCGCGCTCGCCCAGCCCGGCACCGTCGTCACCGACCCGGAGACCGGCGAGGTGCTCCACCGCGAGCCCGACCTCGTGCTCGTGCCGCAGCGGGCGCGCCAGGTGCGCGGCTTCGGGATCCTGCGCCCGTTGCTCGTCGCCCGCGCCGGCCCGCAACGCCACACCATCGACCTCGACTGACCCGCGTGACGGACGGGCCCGGCTAGGGTCGCGGCATGGCTGACGGCGCGCTGGTCAGGGTCGAGCCGGACGGCGGCACGGAGGGCGTCACGCACGTCGTCCTCGACCGCCCCGCCGCGCTCAACGCGATCTCCACGGACCTCGCGGCGCAGCTCGCCGACGTACTGGCCGAGCTGGCCACGGACGACGCGCTCCGGGCGGTGGTGCTCTCCTCGAGCAACCCCAAGGCCTTCTGCGTCGGCGCCGACCTCAAGGAACGCGACGGCTACAGCGACGCCCAGCTCCGCGCGCAGCGGGTGGTCTACCGGCGGATGGCCGCGGCGCTGCTCGCCGTCCCCGTCCCGGTCGTCGCCGCGGTGGCGGGCTACGCGCTCGGCGGCGGGCTGGAGCTCGCGCTGCTCAGTGACCTCGTCGTGGCCGACGCCACCGCCGTCGTGGGGCTGCCGGAGGTGTCCGTCGGCGTGATCCCCGGGCTGGGCGGCACCCAGCTGCTGCCGCGGCGGATCGGCGTCGCCCGCGCCGCCGAGCTGATCTACACCGCGCGCCGCCTGGACGCCGAGGAGGCCGCCGCGCTCGGCGTCGTCGACCGCGTCGCCCCCGCAGGCGACGCACGCGCGGCGGCGACGCAGATCGCGGCGACGATCGCCCGCAACTCGCCCGTCGCCGTCCGCAACGCCAAACGCGCGATCCGGCTCGGGACCGGCGTCGACCTGGCCGCGGCCCTCGAGGTCGAGGACGGCGCCTGGCGCGCGACGGCGTTCTCGGCGGACCGCGCGGAGGGCGTCCGCGCGTTCACCGAGAAGCGCACCCCCCGCTGGCCCGGCCTGCCCTGACCGCCGGATCTGAGTAGCGCTACCCGGCTGCCCGGGTAGCGGTGCATCTGTGGGGTTCCCGTGCGCATCAGAAGGATGCTGCCACCGGCATCGCCGGGGGAGCACCCGCATCGAAAGCACCAATCGACAGCACCGCATCGACGTCGCCGTGGACGCGCGGAGGAGGGGCCCGCACGTCCACGGCGAACTCGCGCGTGCCGGACGTGCGGAGCGAGGCTCAGCCGGCGGCGCGGCGCTTCGACTCGGGGACGGCGACGACGCGGGGCAGGCCCTGCGCCGGGGTGAGCCGGCCCTCCCGACGCGACTCCAGCGGCACCGGCGCGGACGCGTCCTCGGCGGCGGCGGGCACGTCGAGCGCGGCGTCCGCGGCCGCGCGGTCGCGCCCCTGCGGGTCCAGGAACTGCGTGAAGACGAACGTGCGGTACGCCCAGAACCGGAAGAGCGTGCCGAGCCCGATCCCGATCAGGTTGCCGGAGACGTTGTCCGCGAGCTTGGAGGTCAGGCCGAGCACGTCGTGCGAGATCGCGAGGCACAGGACGGCGATCCCCGTGGCGATCACGTTCATCAGGACGAACGTGAGGAACTCCCTGCCCCGCGACCTCTGCCGGCGGTGGCGGAACGACCAGTAGCGGTTCCCGAGCCATGCGACGACCGTCGCCGTGCCGGCCGAGATGATCTTGGCCATCTTCTCGTGGCCGTCCAGTGGCGGCGCCCCGGAACCGAACCAGAGGTCGCTGGTCAGGAGGTTGAACAGCCCGACGTCGACCACGAAGGCGACGGCGCCGACGGCGCCGAACTTGAGCATCTCGCGGTAGACGACGTCGATCGTCCCGCGGACCCTCGAGATCGTGGCCGGGATGCCGCCCACGCCAACACCTGCCCTCTCCTGGTCGCGAGTCCCTCGGCCCCTCGAGGACCAGTGGTCGAGGGTACCCGCCCGCCGGGTAGCGTGCGCCGGGTGTCAGCCCTCGCCCCCAGGACGCCCGCCGGACCCGTGGGGTTTCCCGTCGTCGGGATCGTGGGCGGTGGACAGCTCGCCCGCATGACCCAGCCTGCGGCCATCGCGCTGGCCGTGCGACTGCGCGTGCTCGCGGAGTCGCCGGACGCCGCTGCGGCGCAGGTGGTTCCCGACGCTCCCGTCGGGGACCACCGGGACGCGGACGCCGTGGCCGCGTTCGCCGCCGCCTGCGACGTGCTGACCTTCGACCACGAGCACGTGCCCGGCGGCATCCTGCGGTCGCTCGAGGACGCCGGGGTCGCCGTCCGGCCCGGCGCGGAGGCCCTCGTCCACGCGCAGGACAAGGTCGTCATGCGGCGGCGGCTGACGGAGCTGGGCCTGCCCGTGCCGCGCTGGCGGGTGGTCCGGGGTGCCGCCGAGCTCGCCGCCTTCGCCGCCGACGTCGGGCTGCCCCTGGTCCTCAAGACCCCGCGCGGCGGATACGACGGCAAGGGCGTGCTCGCCGTCCGGGAGCTGCCGGACGCCGACGCCTGGCTCGCCCGCGCCGGTGACGAGGGACTGCTCGCCGAGGAGCTGGTGCCGTTCCGGCGGGAGCTCGCCGCACTCGTCGCGCGCAGCCCGAGCGGGCAGGGGGCCGCGTGGCCCGTCGTCCAGACCGTCCAGGTGGACGGCATCTGCCGGGAGGTGATCGCGCCTGCCCCCGACCTGGACGCCGACC
>DASQJO010000434.1:0-3718 GCA_035630955.1 Kineosporiaceae bacterium | reverse complement strand
CGTCGCCGAACGTCCGGCGGACGCCCCGGGCCTCGATCCCCCCGGCCATGCGGCCTCCCGTTCGGCGACCCGTCGTCGAGCCGCAAGAGTAGAGCGTGATCGTCGTGTCCCACCAGACGCACAGCGGAGGCCCAGGGTTGCACGCCGGACGTCTTGCGCTGCGGACGTCACCGGGCCGCGTCTGCCCCGGCGGCTAGACTCTGGAGCCGTTGTCGCCGAGACACGGGAGCAGCCGTGGGCCTGATCGTGCAGAAGTACGGAGGTTCCTCCGTCGCCGACGCCGAAGGCATCAAGCGGGTCGCACACCGGGTCGTCGACACCAAGAAGGCGGGCCATGACGTCGTCGTCATCGTCTCGGCGATGGGGGACACGACCGACGACCTGCTCGATCTCGCCCGGGCCGTGAGCCCGACGCCGCCGCCGCGCGAGCTGGACATGCTCCTCACCGCGGGCGAGCGGATGAGCTCCGCGCTGCTCGCGATGGCGACGCACGACCTCGGCGTCCGGGCCCGCTCGTTCACCGGCAGCCAGGCCGGCGTCATCACCACCGAGCAGCACGGCGACGCCCGGATCATCGACATCACGCCCAGCCGGATCTCCACCGCGCTCGCCGAGGGCGACGTCGCGATCATCGCGGGCTTCCAGGGGGTCAGCCAGACCACCAAGGACATCACCACGCTGGGCCGCGGGGCGTCGGACACCACGGCCGTCGCGCTGGCGGCCGCGCTCGGGGCCGACGTCTGTGAGATCTACACCGACGTCGACGGCGTCTTCACCGCCGACCCCCGGATCGTCCCGACCGCCCGGCGGATCGAGCGCATCTCGACCGAGGAGATGCTCGAGATGGCGGCGTCCGGGGCGAAGGTGCTGCACCTCCGGTGCGTGGAGTACGCGCGGCGGTTCGGCGTGAAGGTGCACGTCCGGTCGTCGTTCAGCCAGCGCGAGGGCACCTGGGTGATCGACCCGCGGACCTTGCCGGAAGGGGAGCAGATGGAGCACGCGATTATCTCCGGCGTCGCGCACGACCGGAGCGAGGCCAAGATCACCGTGGTCGGCGTCCCCGACAAGCCGGGGAAGGCGGCGGCGATCTTCGAGGCCGTCGCCGTGGCCGAGATCAACATCGACATGATCGTGCAGAACGTCTCCGCGGCGGCGACCGGGCTGACCGACGTCTCCTTCACGCTGCCCAAGACCGACGGACAGCGTGCCATGGACGCCCTGCTGCGGGCCAAGGCGGACGTCGGGTTCGACTCGCTGCTCTACGACGACCAGATCGGCAAGATCTCGCTGATCGGAGCGGGCATGCGCAGCCACCCCGGCGTGTCCGCGAAGTTCTTCGCGTCCCTAGCGGCCGCCGGGGTGAACATCGAGATGATCAGCACGTCGGAGATCCGCATCTCCGTCGTGACCCGCTCGGACGACGTCGACGTCGCCGTGCGTGCGGTGCACTCGGCCTTCGGGCTGGACGCCGAGAAGGTCGAGGCCGTCGTCTACGGAGGTACCGGACGTTGAACGACCAGACCCCCCGCAAGCCCACGCTCGCCGTCGTCGGTGCCACCGGCGCGGTCGGGACCGTCATGCTCAAGATCCTCTCGACGCGGGAGGACGTCTGGGGCGAGATCCGCCTCGTCGCGTCGCCGCGCTCGGCCGGGAAGCGGCTGCGCGTCCGCGGCGAGGAGATCGAGGTCGTCGCGCTGGCGCCCGAGGTCTTCGACGGCGTGGACGTCGCGATGTTCGACGTCCCCGACGAGGTCAGCGCAGAGTGGGCGCCGATCGCCGTCGAGCGCGGCGCCGTCGTCGTCGACAACTCGGGCGCGTTCCGGATGGACCCGGACGTCCCGCTGGTCGTCCCCGAGGTCAACAGCGCGCAGGCGCGGCTGCGGCCCAAGGGGATCATCAGCAACCCCAACTGCACGACGCTGACGATGATGGACGCCCTCGGTGCGCTGCACCGGCGGTTCGGCCTCGTCGAGCTCGTGGTCGCGTCGTACCAGGCGGCGTCCGGCGCGGGCCAGCCGGGCATCGACCGGCTCTACGACGAGCTCGAGGTGGTCGCCGGCGACCGCACGCTCGGTTCCGTCGCGGGAGACGTCCGCCGTGCCGTCGCCGACAAGCTCGGGGACGGGCCCTCGCCGTTCCCGGCGCCGCTCGCGCTCAACGTCGTGCCGTGGGCCGGGTCGCGCAAGGACGACGGGTGGACCAGCGAGGAGCTCAAGGTCCGCAACGAGTCGCGGAAGATCCTCGGGTTGCCGGACCTCAAGGTGTCGGCGACGTGCGTCCGCGTGCCGGTCGTCACGACCCATTCGCTGGCCGTGCACGCGACCTTCGGGGACGCCGTCAGCGTCGACGAGGCGCGCTCGGCGCTCATGGACGCCCCGAGCGTCGTGCTCGTCGACGACCCGGAGGAGCCGGAGTTCCCGACGCCGATCGACAGCGTGGGGGCCGACCCGACCTTCGTGGGGCGCATCCGGCAGGCCCTCGACTTCCCGAACACGTTGGATCTCTTCGTCTGCGGGGACAACCTGCGCAAGGGCGCGGCACTCAACACGGCGCAGATCGCGGAGCTGGTCGCCGCGGAGCTCACCGCCTCCTGAACCTCCGCCCGCGGCCCCGGTCCTCCGATCGGCGCCGCAGGTCATCGACGTTTCGCCGGCCGAGCCGCGCGCAACAGGGCCCGGGCGAGGCAGACTGCCATGGTGCCGAGGGAGGCGGAGCCGTGGTGAACGTGGGGTCCCCGGCGGCCGGGCCGTCAGGCCGGCCGACGCTCGAGATGGTCGCGGCGGTCGCGGGGGTCTCCCGCGGTACCGCGAGCCGTGCGCTCAACGGCGGTGCCAACGTCAGCGCCGCCTCGCTCGCCGCCGTCCGGCGCGCCGCCGAGATGCTCGGCTACCGGCCCAACATGGCCGCCCGGTCGCTGGCCCTCGGGCGCACCGACTCGGTCGGGCTCGTCGTCTCCGAGACGGACGAGCGCTTGTTCGCCGACCCCTTCTTCGCCGCCGTGGTCCGCGGCGTGCACGCCGAGCTCACCGCGGCGGGGATGCAGCTGGTCCTCACCTTCTCCCAGTCCGACGAGGAGCGGGCCCAGGTCGTCCGGTTCGCCGTCGGCCGGCACCTCGACGGCGTCCTGCTCATCTCCGTGCACGGGAACGACCCGTTGCCCGAGTCGCTGGTGAGGGCGGGGATCCCCGTCGTCATGGCGGGCCGCGGCAGCGAGCAGGAGCGCCGCGCGGGGGTCTGGTGGGTGGAGGCGGACAACGTCGGCGGGAGCCGGTCGGCCGTGGAGCACCTGGTCGCAATCGGCCGGCGCCGGATCGCGACGGTGGCCGGACCTGCCGACATGACCGTCAGCCGGGACCGCATCGACGGCTGGCGGCAGGCGCTGTGCGCGGCCGATCTCGACCCCGACCCGGCCCTGCTGCGGTACGGCGACTTCAGCGAGCTCAGCGGCCGGATCGCCGCCCACGCGCTGCTCGACGATGCACCCGACGTGGACGCCGTCTTCGCCGCCAGCGATCTCATGGCCATCGGCGCCATGCAGGCGCTGCGCGTGCGCGGGCGCCGGGTGCCGCAGGACGTCGCCGTCATCGGGTTCGACAACGCGGCCGCGGCCGCCCGCCACCTGCCGCCGCTGACGACCGTCGACCAGTCGGTGGAGCTGATCGGCCGGCTCATGGCGCGCATGCTCGTGCACCGGATCGACGGCCGACCCGTGAACGAG
>DASQJO010000433.1:0-4207 GCA_035630955.1 Kineosporiaceae bacterium | reverse complement strand
AGCATCACCGCCACGACGGTGAGGGTGAAGGGAACTCGAGCCTGCTCCGCACGGACCTGCGGAACAGGGGTGCCACCCGCACGCCTGACGGGGGCCGACCCCGCGTAACCTCCGCTTCGTGCGGGGGGCGGCCCGGTCAGGCCGAGGGAACGCGGAGCTCCTCGACCCCGAGCTCGACGTCGAACTCGACCTCGTCGAGGTCCACGGCCTCTCCACCGGCGCCGTCGAGCTCGGCCTCCTCGAGGTAGGCCAGCTCCGGGTCGACGGTGTCCGGCGCCTCCCCGGTGAGCGGCAGGCTCCAGCTCTGCCGGTGCTGCATGCACGGACCCAGCCGCCGGATCGCCGCGCCGTGCTCCGGCGCCGAGTAGCCCTTGTTCTCCTCCCAGCCGTAGCCGGGGAACAGCCCGGACCGCTCGACCATGATCCCGTCCCGTTCGACCTTGGCGAGCACGCTGGCCGCGGCGACCGCGGCGCAGCGCAGATCGGCCTTGATCATCGTGTGCACGGTCGGCTCCAGCGGAAGCTCCACCGGCGGGGCCGGGGGCCGGAACGGCACCACGGGGTCGACGGGGAAGAGCGTGCCGGTCTCCTCGAAGCGGCGGCGGCCGGTGAGCCAGTCGTGGTTGCCGTCGAGGAGGATGCACGTCGGCACCTCGGGCAGCTGGGCGAGGGCGCGGCGGCCGGCGAGCCGGAGCGCGGCCATGATCCCGTAGGTGTCGATCTCGTCGGGCTCGGCGTGGCCGACGGCCCACGAGCGGGCCCAGCGCCGCAGCCGCGGCACGAGCGCCTTCCGCGCGGCAGGGGCGAGGAGCTTGGAGTCGCGGACCCCGGCGGGGGCCGTCCGGACGTCGATGTCGACGACCACGACCCCGACGGTCACGGGACCGGCGAGCGCGCCGCGGCCGACCTCGTCCATGCCGGCGAGCAGGGTGTGGCCGGTCCGCAGGAGGCGGCGTTCCTCGCGCAGCGTCGGGGCCGCTGTCCGCGGGCGGACCCTCGGCCTCGGCGTCCCCGCCGCCCGCCCCTGCTCGGTCACGTGCACACCACTCCCCGTCGTCCGGCTCCTCGCGCTCCCCCCGGCCGCTCAGTGGGCGGACGGGGCGGGAACGCGCGCGAACACGCTACCCGGGATGCCGAGCCCTCCGGCACGGTCGAAGGGCCAGACGATGACGAAGGCCTTCCCGACCACGTCGTGGACGGGGACCATCCCGTTGTTCAGGGCCCGGTGCAGACGCGAGTCGGCCGAGACGGGTCGGTTGTCGCCCATGACCCACAGGTAGCCGTACGGCACGGTGACGTCGAAGGGCTTGTCCGAGGGGCGCGCGGCGGGCACGAGGTAGGCGGTCTCGTCGACCGCGGAGCCGTTGACCTGGATGCGGCCCTGGGCGTCGCAGCACTGCACGTGGTCCCCGCCCACGCCGATGACCCGCTTGATGAGGTGCTCGCCGGCGTCCTGCGGCAGCAGGCCCACGAACGACAGCGCGTTGCGCAGGGTGCCGCCCACGCCGCCGGCGTCCTGCGGGGGCGCGGACTGCTCGGCCGTCAGCCACCCGCCGGGGTCCTTGAACACGACGACGTCGCCGCGGTGGAGCTCGAACACGCCCGGCGTCAGCTTGCTGACGAGCACCCGGTCGCCGACGAGCAGGGTGTTCTCCATCGAGGTCGACGGGATGAAGAAGGCCTGCACGAGGAACGTCTTGATGAGCAGCGAGAGCAGGAGCGCCATGCCCAGGACGACGACCACCTCGCCGCCGGCGCCGAGCGCGGCGCGCAGCGGGCTCTTCGGCGCGCGCTCCTCAGGCCGGCGTCCGCCGGAGCCGTGCCGTGGGCCGACCCGCAACCGCGTCCCGGGCTGCAGGTCCTCCACGGGGTAGCCGCCGAGGTCGAAGGCGGGGTCGAGGTGGCGGCGCGGGGCGTCCTCGACGGCGTCGCTCAGCGTCGTGAGGTCGGGGTCGAAGCTCGAGGGGTCCGGACGCCGGCCGGCCGGCACGCGGTAGTCGCGGTAGTCGCCGTAGCCGCCGGAGTCGGCACGCACGTCGTCGAGCGCGTCGACGTCGTCCGCGTGACGCGGCTGCCGATGCCGCCGCAGAGGTGGCTGCGCGGCGGTGGGGGCGCCGTCCCACCTGCCCCCGGAGGGTGCGCCGTCCCACCCTTGGCTCACGGCAGGCCCTCCAGTCCGGGGCGCGTGGCCCGTGGTTCGGTCTCGGTCGCGGCGGCCCCTCCGGAGGGTCCGGAGGCGGACGACGTCGTCGCGGGACGGCCCACACCGGTGGCCCGGTCCCACGGCCACCATACGGCGACGACCCTGCCGACGACGCGGTCGACGGGCACCATGCCGCCGCCTGGGTCGCCCAGGTGATCCCGGGAGTCGGCCGAACTGCTGCGGTGGTCGCCCATCATCCAGAGCTTGCCCGCGGGCACCGTCACGTCGAAGGGGGTATCGCTGGAGGCGTCACCCGGGTAGACGTAGGGCTCGGCCAGGGCGCGGCCGTTGACGGTGACACGGCCGTCGCCGTCGCAGCAGACGACGTGGTCGCCCGCGACGCCGACGACCCGCTTGACGAAGTCGGTCTCGCCCACGGGGCTCCCGAGCACGTTCGCGACGTCGCGGCCGATCCGCGCGAGCAGGGACCCGGCGGGCTCGGGGTCGGCGAAGACGCCGTCCCCGTCGAAGACGACGACGTCGCCGCGCTGCACCGAGCCGAACCGGTAGTCCAGCCGGGACACCACGACCCGGTCCCCGACCTGCAGTCCGGGCTCCATCGACCCCGACGGGATGACGAAGGTCTGGACGAGGAACACCCGGATGAGCCCGACGATGACGCCGGCGAGAAGGAGCGTGACGACGAGGCGTCGGGCGGAGCCGCGGCGTGTGCGCGCGGTCGGCCGGGGGCCGGCCTCGGGGCTGCCTGCATCCCCCTCCACGCTCTGTGCCGACACGTGCACGAGGGTACGGGACGCGGCTGTGACCGCCAGGCGCGGACGCCTGGGATCAGCGGGCCGGAGCGCTGTCGCGCTTCTCCTTGATCTTCGCGGCCTTGCCGCGCAGCGAGCGCAGGTAGTACAGCTTCGCGCGGCGGACGTCGCCGCGGGTGACGACCTCGATCCGGTCGACGATCGGGGTGTGGACGGGGAACGTGCGCTCCACGCCGACGCCGAAGCTGACCTTGCGGACGGTGAACGTCTCGCGGACGCCTCCGCCGGACCGCCGGATGACGATCCCCTGGAACACCTGGATCCGGGACCGGTTGCCCTCGACGACCCGCACGTGCACCTTCACGGTGTCACCCGCGCGGAAGGCGGGGATGTCGGTGCGCAGCGAGGCGGCGTCGAGGTTGTCCAGCGCGTGCATGGGGGATCGCTCTCCGGCGGGTGCCACAGGTCATCCGCGCAGCTCGGGGGAAGCTCGGTCTCAGGGGTGCCGTCCGCCCGGGTCGGGCGGTTCCGGCGGACGCGCCTCGCCCCCCTGTGGCAGGGCGTGGCCGGCCGGCGGCACGGTGGTCCAGTCTGCCACAGCGGGCTGGTCAGGGACCAAACGGCCCTGCGAGGAGACCATCCACCCGCACGCCGCGAGCACGGCGATGTCGCGCGCGTCGAGCTGGGCGGGGTCCAGTCGCCCGACGAGGTCGGGACGCCGGGACGCCGTCCGGCGCAGCTGCTCGTCGCGCCGCCAGCGCCGCACCTGAGCGTGGTGCCCGGAGAGGAGCACGGGTGGCACCTCTCGCCCTCGCCAGGAGGCGGGCCGGGTGTAGACGGGGTACTCGAGCAGCCCGTTCTCGTGGCTCTCCTCTGCGAGGCTCTCGCTGTTGCCGAGGACGCCGGGCAGCAGCCGGGCCACGGCCTCGACCATGGCGAGCACGGCGACCTCACCCCCGTTCAGCACGTAGTCCCCGAGGCTGAGCGGCCGGACCGGCATCATCGCCGCCGCGTCCTCGAGCACGCGCTCGTCGATGCCCTCGTAGCGGCCGCAGAGCAGGATCAGATCCTTGCGTTCCGCGAGCTCCCGCACGAGGCGTTCGTCGAGCCGCCGCCCCTGCGGCGTCAGCAGCACTCGCCAAGCCGACCGTCCCTGCCCGACCTCGCGCACGGCGCGGATCCAGGGCGGCGCCATCATCACCATCCCGCCGCCGCCGCCGTAGGGCTCGTCATCGACGCTCCGGTGCCGATCGGCGGCGTACTCACGCAGATCGTGCACGTCGACTTCGAG
>DASQJO010000432.1:0-5828 GCA_035630955.1 Kineosporiaceae bacterium | reverse complement strand
GAGGGATACCGCACGCTCGATCGGTCCGCGACGCCGCACTGAGCCGTCGCAGGACCCCTGGTAGGACATCGGAGAGGAGCGAGCAGTGGACGTGGCAGCCCTGGTCACCTGGATCCTGACCGCGGGGGGCGGTTCCGTCTTGCTCACGACGTGGCTGACCCGGCGTCGCACGAGCGGTTCGTCACGCCTTCCCGCCCCGCTGATCCTCGGACATGCCGGTCTGGCTGTCGTCGGGCTGGTCCTGTGGATCGTCTACCTCGCGAACGACTCCGACGCGCTCGCACGCGTCACCTTCGTCGTCGTCCTCGTCGTCGCTCTGCTGGGATTCACGATGCTGGGCCGGTGGCTCTCGGGCGGAGGACCTCGCCACGTCGCCGCGGACACGCGGCCGGAGAACAACTTCCCCCTCCCGGTCGTCGCCGCGCACGGGCTCTTCGCCGCGGCGACCCTGGTGCTCGTTCTGCTGGCCGCCTTCGTCGTCTGACGCGGCGCACGTCGGACGAGTCACGTCGGCGAGCCCGACGGCTCTGGTCAGCGACGAGGCAGCTCGGCGACCATGTCGGGATGAGCGGGCAGGATCTCCGGCAGGCGTTCGGCGCCATCATCGCCGCGGTCGCCGCGGCCGACACGGACGCGCTCGATCACCTGATCGCCGAGGACGTCGTCGACCACGATGCAGTGCCGGGTCAGGCCGCGGGGCGCGCGGGGATCAAGTACTGGGTGTCCGTGATGCACGCAGCGTTCACCGACCTCAGCGGCGTGGTCGAGGACACCGTCGTGGAAGGTGACAAGATCGCGGCCCGGGTGACCTGGCACGGACGTCACGGGGGTGACTTCGTCGGTGTACCGGGCACCGGTGCGCCCATCGACATGCAGTCCGTTCAAATCCTCCGGTTCACCGACGGTCTGGCCGCCGAGTGGTGGGGGACCGCCGACATCTTCGGCGTCCTCCGGCAGGTCGGTGCCTCCGTGACTCCGCCGACATAGTGCTCGATCGTCCGCGGCGGAACCGGGCACACGACCGGGCCGTCAGACGGCCGGGATCCGCGCGGGGGAGGGGTTCAGGGCGAGCACGTGGAACCCCCACGGCGGCAGGTCGACGTAGAGGCCGGGCCCGACGAGCTCGTCACCGGCCCGCTCGTACCGGGTGCCGGTGAGCAGGTCCTCCAGCACGTGATCGCCGCCGGCCAGGTCGGGCCATGGCAGCCGCACGCGGCCCTGCGCGGGCGCGGGTGACAGGTTGACGACGACGACGTGACCGGCGTCCTCGCGCCGCCAGGCCCAGGCGGCGAGGTTCACCGCGCTGCGGTTGTCCGGCCACCCGGTGGCCTCGAGGAGGGTCCAGACGCCCTCGCGCATCCGGGCACCCGCCACGGCGGCGAGCAGGCGCAGGTGGAACACCCTCAGCTCCGGGTCCTCCGGCTCGGCGGGCCGGCGTCCCAGGAACACCGGCAGCTGCACGCGCCGGCCCTCGAACTGCCCCTGGTGCCACAGCGTCACCCCGGGGAGGGTGGCGACGACCACGGCGGCGGCGCGCTCCCGCTCGCCGAGCGCGGTCGCCGCCCTCGGCTCGTCGTGGTTCTCGGTGAACCGGACGAGCGCGCGCTGATAGGAGACGTCCGCGCCGAGGTGGCCCCGGACGGATCCGGCCTCCTCGTGCACGAGGCGGTCGTAGAGGCGCTTGTCGTAGCAGGCGTCGAAGCCCTGCTGCTGCAGCACCCACTCCAGGTCCCAGTACGCCTCCGCCATCACCAGCAGCTGCGGGTGCGCTGCGCGGACCCGGCCGAGGACTTCCGGCCACAGCTCCTCACCCGGCGGGTGCCCCGCATACGCCCCCCAGGTCTTGGCGAACACGTCGTTGAGCAGCAGCATCGCCATGTCGCAGCGGACGCCGTCGCACTGGTCCCCGATGCCGGTCAGCGTGCTCGTCATCGCGGCACGGGTCTGCGCCGCGAACGCGTTCAGCTGGACCACGTCGGGCCAGGGCGGGAAGTACGGGTCGCGGCCGCGGGCCAGCACCTGGCCGTCGACCTCGATCCACCCCGCGGGGTCGCGGGCCAGGTCGTCGGGTGTGCCGCGGACGAACCGCTCGGGGTGCTCGTGCACCCACGGGTGGTCCGGCGCGACGTGGTTCGGGACGAAGTCGAGCACGAGACGGGCTCCCCGGCGGCGCAGCTGCTCCCGCGCGCGGGCCAGGCCCTCGGGGCCGCCCAGCCGCTCGTCCACCACGTACCGGCGCACGCAGTACGGGGACCCGACGACGTCGTCCTCGCTCAAGTCCGGCAGGGCGGCGCGGAACGCCGCCAGGAGCCCGTCGTCGGCGAGGGCCACGGCGAGGCCGGCGGGGCTGCGCTCCCAGACGCCCATGAGCCACACCGCGTCGACGCCGTCCGGGACGACGGCGTCCCAGGCCTCGTCCGGGACCTCGGCCAGGGTGACCGACCGGCCGGCGGCGGTGGAGAGGTCGTGCAGCCAGGGCCAGGTGTCGACCTCGTACACCACCGGCTGCGCCGGCCAGCCGTTCACCATGTCCCCTCCGGGCCCTCCCCGCGGCGCCAGAGCTCCCCGGCCGCCATGTTCTCGGGGCGCAGGATCGCGAACAGGTGCGGGAAGACCGCTGCCAGGCCGGTCCAGCCGGTCTGGTGCGACGCGCCCAGTGCCGCGCCGTTGTCGCCGTGCACGTACTCGGGGAACACCAGCAGGTTCCGCCAGTGCGGGTCCTCCTGGAACCGCCTCTGCCCGCCGTAGAGGGGCCGGTGGCCGTCGTCCCCGCGCAGGAAGGCGCGTGTGAGCCGGTCCGAGATCTCCTGCGCCACCTCGAACAGCGTGAGCTCCTTGCCGGAGCCGGTGGGGCACTCGACGCGGAAGCCGTCACCGTAGAAGGCGTAGAGGTTGAGCAGCGCGCGGATGATCAGCGCGTTGACGGGGAACCAGACCGGTCCACGCCAGTTCGAGTTGCCGCCGAACATGCCGGTGTCCGACTCGGCGGGGGCGTACCGGACCTCGTAGACCGCGTCGCCGACGCGGAACTCGTAGGGCTGCCCTTCGTGAACCTTGGAGACGGACCGCAGGCCGAAGGGCCCGAGGAACTCCTGCTCGTCGAGCATGCGCGCCAGGATCCGCCGCAGCCGCGACTCGTCGAACATCGCCAGCAGGTACCCGTTGTGGTGGAGGCTCTGGTTCAGCCGGACGCCACCGGCGTGACGCCCGATCCACTCCCGACCGACCTCGATGAGCTCGGGGAACCGGTCCGCAGTGGCCTGGCTGAGCACCGTGCTGGCGCCGAGCGGCAGGAGGCCGACCATCGAGCGGACCGCCAGCCGCGTCGCCGATCCGTCGGGCAACCGGAGCATGTCGTAGAAGAACCCGTCGTCCTCGTCCCACATCGTCGGGCCGCCGTCCGGGCCGCCGTGCACCGCCAGCGCGATCCAGCCGAAGTGCTCCAGGTAGCCGGCCGCCTGCTCGACGTAGACCGGGTCGTGTTCGGCGAGCTCGAGGGCGATCTGCAGCATCGTCTGGCTGTAGAGGGCCATCCACGCCGTGCCGTCCGCCTGGTCCAGGGTGCCCCCCGTGGGCAGTGGCGCGCTGCGGTCGAAGACGCCGATGTTGTCCAGGCCGAGGAAGCCGCCCTGGAAGACGTTCCGGCCGTCGGGGTCCTTCCGGTTGACCCACCACGCGAAGTTCTTCGCGAGCTTGTGGAACTGGTTCTCGAGCCAGGCGACGTCGCCCTGTCCGGTCCGGCTCTTCTCCAGCTGGTACACGAAGTACGTCGCCCATCCGTGCACCGGCGGGTTGACGTCGGAGAAGTTCCACTCGTAGGCCGGGATCTGCCCGTTCGGGTGCTGGTAGCGGCGCGTGAGCAGCAGTGCGAGCTGGTCCTTGGCGAGCTGGATGTCGACCATGGCCAGCGGGATGCAGTGGTACGCCAGGTCCCACGCGGCGAACCAGGGGTACTCCCAGGTGTCCGGCATGGAGATGACGTCGGCGGCGCGTAGGTGCCGCCAGTCCGCGTTGCGGGTGGCGGAGCCGCCGTGCTCGCGCAGCCACTGCTCGACGTCGTACTCGTAGTACTGCTTGGACCAGAGCATGCCGGCCAGCGCGCGGCGGACGACGTCCCGCTCGCCGTCGCCGAGCCCGGGCGCGAGCGTCTCGGCGTAGAACTCGTCCGACTCGGCCTGTCGGCGCGCCAGCAGCTCGTCGACGTCCGCCGCCTCGCCCGTGCCGGATGCGGCGCCTGCGGCGAGGCGCACCCGGACGGCGGCCGAGCCGCCCGCGGGGATCTCCAGCACGTAGTGCGCGGCGACCTTCGTCCCGCGGCCCTCCGGGTTGACGGCGGCCTCGTCGCCGTGGACGACGTACCGGTCGATGCCGTCCTTGACATGCGGCGTCGCGTTCGGCGTCCCGAAGATCCGCTCGGTGTTCGTCTCGTTCTCGGTGAAGAGCAGCCGCGGCGCGCCCTCGCACACCAGCCGCCGCGGCCCTAGTTCGGGGTGGCGGACGTCGACCGCGGCCACGCCGTCGCCACCGGGCACCGCCTCCAGCACCGGCTTCACCGTGGAGTCGGCGTCCGGCCACGACCAGGTGTTGCGGAACCACAGCGTCGGCAGCACATGGAGCCGGGCGTCCTCGGCGCCGCGGTTGTGCACGGTCACCCGCATCACGAGGTCCTCGGGCGTCGCCTTGGCGTACTCGACCTCGACGTCGACGTACCGGCCGCCGTCGAAGACCCCCGTGTCGAGCAGCTCGTACTCGAACTCGGTCAGACCCCGGCGGCCGTTCGTCGACACCAGGTCGTAGTACGGGAACTCCTCCAGCGGGTACTTGTAGATCAGGTTCATGTAGGAGTGCGTCGGGGTGCTGTCGCGGTGGAACCAGTACTCCTTGACGTCCTCGCCGTGGTTGCCCTCCGGGCCGGAGAGGCCGAAGAACCGCTCCTTGAGGATCGGGTCGCGGCCGTTCCACAAGGTCACGGCGAGGCAGAGCAGCTGGCGGTCGTCGCTGACGCCGGCGATGCCGTCCTCACCCCAGCGGTACGCCCGCGACCGGGCCTGGTCGTGCGAGAGGTACGACCAGGCCTCGCCGTCCGCGCTGTAGTCCTCGCGGACCGTGCCCCACTGCCGCGCGCTCACGTACGGACCCCACCGTCGCCAGGGGACCCCGCCGTCGGCCTCCGTCAGCCGCCGCCGCTCCGCGCCGACGACCCCCGCCCCGACCTGCTGCTCCGTCATACGGCTCAACGTGCATGCTGCGGCGTGGACCGGCCTCACCCGACGGGGATGAGCCGGGAGAGGATAGGCGTCGTGATCGAACTTCGGACGCCGGGGGAGATCGAGCAGATGCGGGCAGCCGGCGAGTTCGTGGCCTCGACGCTCGCCGAGCTCGAGGAACGCGCAGCTGTCGGCGTCGACCTCCTCGACCTGGACGCCTTCGCCCACGAGCTCATCCGCAAGCGCGGCGCGCAGTCCTGCTACCTGGACTACGCACCCTCCTTCGGCCGAGGACCGTTCGGGTACGTGCTGTGCACGTCGGTCAACGACGCGGTCCTGCACGGCAAGCCCCACCGGTACCGGCTCAGGGACGGGGATCTGCTCAGTCTCGACTTCGCCGCGTCCGTCGACGGCTGGGTCGCCGACGCAGCGATCAGCCTCGTCGTGGGCACCGCCCGTGCGGGGGACCTCGAGCTGATCCGGGTCACCGAGCGCGCGCGCGACGCGGCGATCGGGGTCGCTCGCCCGGGCAACACGATCGGCGACCTGTCGCACACCATCGGAACGGTCGCCAGGAAGGCCGGCCTCGCGGTCAACGTCCAGTTCGGCGGGCACGGCGTC
>DASQJO010000431.1:0-3324 GCA_035630955.1 Kineosporiaceae bacterium | reverse complement strand
TCGGGTGGACCGAGGTGCACACGCCCCTCTACACCACTCTGCTCTGGGCCTGGCAGCTCGTCGGCGGCTCGGGGACCGCATGGACCCGGCTGCTGAGCGTCCTGACCGGGCTCGCGACGATCGTGGTAGCGGAGCTGTGCCTGCGCCGGACGTCGGTGTCGGTGCTCGGGCGCCGGCTTGCCGTGGCGCTCACGGCGGCCGGCGGCTTCGGCATCGTCTACGCCCAGGAGGTGCGGCCGTACGCGCTGCTGCTCCTCGGCGCGACCGGTCTCACGGCGGCGACGCTGACGCGCCTGGACGACCTCCGGGACCAGGTCCCGACGTCCTGGCGGCGGCCGGCCCCCTGGTTCGGCTGGGCCCTGCTCACGGCCACCACGCACCTGCTGGGCACGGTGCTCGTCGCCGTCGTGACGCTGGTGCTCGCGGCGAACGCCCGGCGCCGCGGAGGAGCGCGGCCCGCCCTGCGGGAACTCGGGTTCGGGCTGGTCGCGCTGCTGCCGCAGCTGGCGTGGATCGCGCTGGGTTCGCTCCGCAGCGGGTTCGCGCAGGGGACGACGTGGATCGTCGCCCCGACGCCGGCCTCGGTGTGGGAGCTGCTGACGACGAGCTTCGGGGCCGGCGGCCTGACGCCGCACTCCGACGGCTTCCCCTTCACCTCACCCGCCGGGGTCGCCGTCGTCCTCGTCGTCCTGACGGCGGCGGTCGTGCTGCGCGCCCGGGGCCGCCGTCCGCCATCGCCCGACGACCCCGAAACCGGGGCGGCGCAGACCGACCTACGGTCCGGGCTGCTCCTGCTGGCGATCGCCGCGGCGACGATCCTGCTGACGTACCTCGTGTCGCAGTGGGTACACCTCTGGACGCTGCGGAACATGATCGTCGTCCTGCCGCCGCTGACCTGGGGGGTGGCCTGGGTCGCGGCCGCGCTGCCCCGGACGCCGGCCGGTCGCCGCGGCGTCGCCGCAACCCTGCTCGTCGCGATGCTGGTCTCGCTCGGGCCCGTCGCCCGGGACCTGCAGCAGCCCTACAAGAACGACTGGCGCTCCCTGATCCGCTACCTGGAGCAGGTGCGCAACGAGGACCCGGAAGCCACGTTCTCGGTCTTCGGGTCTGACCCCGCGGGCGCGATCGTCGCGGCCGACGGCGACACGTCCGCCGCCGCGCGGCAGCGGCTCGACGCCCGGATGGACTGGCACCCCCGGGACGTCGCGTCGATCGCCGACCTGCGCCGGATCCCCGGCCGCCAGGTCGTGTACTACCACGGCGGCGTCGGCCGGCCCAGGCTGCCGGAGGTCGAGCGGGCGATCCTGGAGCAGCTCGACGACCCCCGCTGCAGGCCGGTCCCGATCTACGGGTTCGTCGTCGTCTCCTGTCCCTGACCCCTCCGCACCGCGGGCTCGGTCAGGGTCACCGCGACGCGCGTCAGGAGGTCGGGCAGCGCGCGGACGACGTCGGCCGACGGGTCGCCGACCGCCAGGTGCGGGCCGCGCGGCAGGTCCGCCAGGCGGCGCAGCCGCGGGTCGGCGAGGACGCGGTCGACGAGCGGCCGGTCACCGCCGGTCGCGAGCCCGTCCGGGAGCGGATCCAGCAGCAGGCGCGCGGCCACGTCGGCGGCGCTGCCCGCGAGCTCGCCGGTCTGCTTCTCGCGGCGCCGGGCGAACCGCTGCTGCGACCAGCCTCCGGCCGCGGTCCGGCCCTGGACGTACCGGTGCCCGACCTTGCTGGCGGCGACGCGCCCCTCGTGGAGCACGGCGCAGGCGTAGCCGCCGCGCCGGACGAGCAGGACGCCGACGCGACGCGGCGCGAGGACGGCGGCGGCGAACTCCGCGACGGTCGTGCCGCGGCCCCATGGATGCGCGAACGACGCCGCCGCCCCGTCGGCGGCGGCGAGGGTCAGTCCCTCGGCGTCGACCGACGCCGCGACGGCGCCGTGTCGCTCCTCGAAGCCCGCGGCCCAGCGCTCGAGCCGGCCGGCACCGACCTCGACGGTGCGACGGTTCGACGTCGCGGCGCTCAGACGTTGAAGCCCAGCGCGCGGAGCTGCTCGCGGCCCTCTTCCGTGATCTTGTCCGGACCCCACGGCGGCATCCACACCCAGTTGATCCGGACGCCCTCGACGAGGCCGTCGAGCGCCTGCGTGGCCTGGTCTTCGATGACGTCGGTCAGCGGGCACGCCGCGGACGTCAGCGTCATGTCGATGATGGCCTGGTTGTTCTGGTCGATCGTGAGGCCGTAGACGAGGCCGAGGTCGACGACGTTGATCCCGAGCTCGGGGTCGACGACGTCGCGCAGGGCCTCCTCGACGTCGGCCGCGTCGGCGACGCGGGTCTCGCTCATGGTGTCTCCTCGCTCGTGCCGCTGGTCGCGGCGGCTTCAGCCCTGGTCAACGCGTCCTCGAACGCCGTCCATCCCAGCATCGCGCACTTCACACGGTTGGCGTGCCGGCCGACGCCGGCGAAGGCGACCCCGTCACCGAGCACGGTCTCGTCGGGCTCGACCGACCCCCGCGACCGCACCATGGTCCGGAACTGGTCGACGATCTGCCTGGCCCGGGTGGGCTCCTGCCCGACCGCCAGGTCGTGCAGCACCGATGTCGACGCCTGGCTGATCGAGCAGCCCTCGCCCTCCCAGGCGACGTCCCGCACGGTGCCGGTCCCGTGCTCGACGGCCACCCGCAGCGTGACCTCGTCGCCGCACAGCGGGTTGACCTGGCGGCTCTGCGCCCACACCAGGTCGGCGACCGTCACCGCCGGGCGGTCCGGGGTCTCGTCCGGCCCGCGCAGGCCGCCGCCGTGCTTCTCCCGGTAGTGGTCGAGGATCACCTGCTGGTAGAGCTGGTCGAGCGCCATCTCACGCCAGCCCGAAGTAGCGGCGGACGCCGGAGAGCGCGTCCAGGAAGGTGTCGACCTCGCCCGGCGTGGAGTACAGGTAGACGCTCGCGCGGGTGCTCGACCGGACTCCGAACCGGCGGTGGATCGGTTGCGCGCAGTGGTGGCCGACCCGGACGGCGACCCCGGCATCGTCGAGGACCTGCCCGACGTCGTGCGGGTGGACGCCGTCGACGACGACGCTGACGGCGCCCACGCGGTCCTCCGCGATCGCCGGTCCGAGCACCCGGACGCCGGCGATCTCGGCGACGCCCGCGAGCATCCGCTCGGTGAGGGCGTGCTCGTGGGCGGCGATCCGGTCCATGCCGATCCGCTGCAGGTACTCGACGGCCGCGTGCAGGGCGACCGTCTGGCTGATCGCCGGTGTCCCGGTCTCGAACCGGGCCGGCGGCGCCTTGAAGGTCGCCGTGGTCATCGTGACCTCGTCGACGATCGACCC
>DASQJO010000430.1:0-6250 GCA_035630955.1 Kineosporiaceae bacterium | reverse complement strand
CTGGGTGCGCGGGCCGCGGTCCACGACCCGGACCGGCCTGCTCGCCCCGCTCGAGCATCGACTGCGCCCGCCGGCGGACCCCGGCATGGCCGCACCGGCGCGCGCGCTGCTGCGCCCCCTGGACTGGCTGCTCACCGAGATCGCCGACGGTCTCGCGCTGACCGCCGCCGGCTACCTGCCGCCGCGCACGGTCGCCCGCGCCCTGGACGAGCTCGGCTGGCGCGAGGAGCTGATCGGCCCGGCGAGCCGTGAGGTCGACGCCTACCCGGTGCTGGTGCTGCGCGAGGCCGCCACCCGGCTGGGCCTGGTCCGGCGCCGCGGCACGCGGTTGCTGTGTACCCCGAGCGGGCGGGCGGCGCTCGCCGACGGGCGCGCGCTGTGGACGGCGGTCGCGGGGGGTCTCGTCGGGCCGGAGCACTCGGCGCTGGCCGTCGCGTGGGAGGTCGTGCTCGCGGTGCTGGAGCCGGGCGACAGCGTGCCGGAGGAGGACGTCCGGGCGCTGGTGCAGGCCGTGGTCACCGAGTCCGGGTGGCGCGCGGCCGGGCGCCGCGAGCCCTCGGAGTCCGACACCGGGCCGCTCTTCTTCTCGGTCCTGCGGGAGCTCCGCTGGCTGGAGCTGGTGCAGGAGTCCGGCGCCCTGCTCGACCGGCAGCTGCAGGCCCGGCCCGGCGCTGGCGACCTCTTCCGGGCCGCGCTGCGCCATCGCGTGCTGCACCGGGACGTCGTCCCCGAGTAGGAGACGCCGTTCGTCGTCCGGTCCGAATGCGCGCGAGGCCCGGCAGGGGGACGATTCCGTCGTTCCGGTTCGCCGGTCGGCCCCCGGTTCAGACCCTGCGGGAGTTTCCATGATCCACCTCACGGACGGCCTCCTGCTCGTCCTCGAGTACGGCGTCGCCATCTTCTGCTTCGTCGACATCACCCGCTCGAACGAGGCCGCCGTCCCGTGGATACCACGCTGGGGTTGGATCGTCGCCGTGCTCGTCTTCCCGATAGCCGCGAGCGTCGTCTGGCTGGTCGGGACCCGGCAGCGGAGGGCCAGGCTCCGCGGCGCCGCCCCCGCAGGGGAGTCCGGGGAGGTCTCCGAGCAGGTGTCCGAGGCGGTCCGTCGTGCCCGCGCCTGCCACTTCGGCAGTCTCGAGGACGACGCCGCCCTGCTCGCACAGCTCTGGGACGTCAACGAGGAGCACGAGGAGACCCTGCGGCGCTGGGAGGCGGACCTGCGCCGCCGCGAGGAGGCGCTGCGGCAGCGCCTCGCGCGCGAGCAGGCCACCCGCGGCCGGCACATGGACGCCGCCTGAAGTCACCCGTCCCGCCGCACGCCCGGCGGGCGAGGTTCGCCGTCGCCGGGCTCTTCCTCGCCAACGGCGCGCTCTTCGCCGGCGTCGTCCCCCGGTACCCGGAGATCATCGCGCGGCTGCACCTGAGCAACGCCGCGTTCGGCACCGCCGTGGCGGGCTACGGCCTCGGGGCGCTCGTGATGGGGCTCGTGTCCGGGTTCCTGGTGGCGCGGTGGGGCTCCGCGCGCGTCGCGTGGGGAACCACCGTGCTCGTCGCGGGGAACCTCGTGCTGATCGCGGTCGCGCCGTCCTGGTGGGCACTGGCAGCCGTCCTCGTCGTCGCCGGCTGCCTGGACTCCCTCGCCGACACCGCGGAGAACGCGCACGCGTTGCGCGTGGAGCGCTCCTACGGCCGCTCGATCCTCGTGTCGATGCACGGCCTCTGGAGCATCGGCGCGGTCACCGGCGGCGTGCTGGGCGCGATCGCGGCCGGGCTCGGCGTCCCGCTGGCCGTCCACCTGGGCGTGGTCGGCGCGGTGCTCGCGTGCGTCGCGGTCGGGCTCGGGCGGCTGCTCCTCCCCGGATCCGACCGGCCGGACGAGGCGGCGAGCGCTCCGGCCGGGCGGCCCCGTGCGCGGACCCTGCTCGCCACCGGCCGGACGGTGCTGATCCTCGGCCTCGTCGGCGCCGCCGGGCAGGCACTCGAGGACGCCGGCGCCACGTGGAGCCCGCTCTACCTGCGGCAGGAGCTCGGCGCCGCCGCCGGCGTCGCCGGCCTCGGCTTCATCGCCCTGCAGGCCTCGCAGACCGTGGCGCGTCTGCTCGGCGACCGCGCCGTGACGCGCTGGGGCGACCGGTGGGTGGCGCGCGGCGGAGCGCTGCTGGCGGGCACCGCGATGGCGGTCGCGCTCGTGATCGCGTCCGTGCCGGCGACGGTCGTCGCGTTCGCCCTGGTCGGTCTCGGGATCGGGACCTTCATCCCGGCGTCGCTGCGCGCCGCGGACGCCCTGCCCGGGCTGCGCCCCGGCGTCGCGCTCGGCCTCGTCGGCACCGTCCCCCGGCTGGCCGTGCTCGTCGGGCCCGTGCTGGTCGGTCTCGTCGCAGACGCCACCAGCCTGCGGCTGGCCCTGCTGGTGGTCCCGCTCGCGGCGGCCGTGGCCCTCGTCCTCGCCCGCTCGCTGCCCGGCCGGACGGACGGCGACGCCCAGCTCCAGACCTCGCGTGGTCCAGCGAGGTCCGCCCGGTCGTAGCCGAGCTCAGCCCTCGGTCGCGGGAGGCGCGGAGCCGTTGACCTCCATGGTCAGGTGCATGCCGGTGAGCTGGAGGACCCGCTCGACCGGCGGTGTGGCGTTCGCGATCGCGACGACGCCGCCGTGCGCGCGCTGGCGGCGCTGCAGGGCCACGATCGCGCCGAGGCCGGTGCTGTCGAGGAAGGTCACGTCGGTCATGTCGATGACCAGCCGCTGCGGCCGGCGCTCCTCGACCGCCTCGAGCCACTGGCCGCGCTGCTGCTCCACCGTCGCGACGTCGATCTCACCCTGCGGGTGGAGCGTGTACTCGCCGGCCATCGATGCGCCTCCTTGTCGTCCCCGCGCTGCCGGTTCCGTTGCGGATCGTGTCATGCCCGGGGGCGCACCGCCCACTCGTCGGCAGAAGACGCCTGCTTCCGCCGGCCATGAGATGCGGACCCCACAGGGTTCCCCGTAGCGTCGCATTCATGCCGTGACATACAGCCAGGCTGCTGCGGGGGCGCAGCACCGATCGTCGGTCCGACAGGGAGTGGTCGCGTGGTCGGCAAGAAGCTCGTCACGGAGGCCGTGGGCACGTTCGTCCTCGTGTTCTTCGCCGTCGGGAGTGCCGTGTTCGGCATCCAGGTCATCGGGGGCGCCGGGGTGGCGTTCGCCTTCGGGCTCGTGCTGCTGGCGCTCGCCTACGCGATCGGCCCGGTCTCCGGCTGCCACGTGAACCCGGCCGTCACGCTCGGCGTCCTGCTGGCCCGCCGCATCTCGCCTCGGGAGGCCGGTGCCTACATGGCGGCGCAACTGGTGGGCGCGATCGTCGCGGGCGCGTTCCTCAAGGCGTTCGTCGCCTGGGGCGACGTCACGGACCAGACGGGCGCCCTGGGGTCGAACGGCTGGGGCAAGACGATCAACGGGTTCGGCGCCTTCGTTCTCGAGGTGCTGCTCACCGCGCTGTTCGTGCTCGTCGTGCTGCTCGTCACGGGCCGGGCGACCGCGCCGGGTTTCGCCGGCCTCGCGATCGGTCTCGCGCTCGCGACCGTGCACTTCGTGGGTATCAACCTCACGGGGACCTCGGTGAACCCCGCCCGGTCGATCGGGCCCGCGCTCTTCGCCGGTGCCGAGGCGCTCAAGCAGCTGTGGCTGTTCATCGTCGCGCCGCTCGTCGGCGCGGTGCTGGCGGCCGGCGTCTGGCCGCTGGTGCGCGCCGACGACGACGTGAACCCCTCGCGCGCGGAGTCGGTGGACGCCGTCGCCGAGGCCGCCCAGTCGGCGGCCGCGGTCCCTCGGCAGACGTGAGCCCCGCGCTTCCTCAGTCGCCCGCGGCCGTCAGGCCGTTGCGCCGGATGACGTCCCGGTACCAGAGCGCGCTGTCCTTCGGGAGCCGCGCCTGGGTGTGGTAGTCGACGTGCACGATGCCGAACCGCTTGTCGTACCCGTAGGCCCACTCGTAGTTGTCCAGCAGCGACCAGACGAAGTACCCGCGCAGGTCGACGCCGGCGGCGATCGCCGCGTGTGCCGCCCGCAGGTGGCCGTCGAGGTAGCGCACGCGGTCGGCGTCCGGCACCCGGGAGCCCGACGCGTCCGGCCCGGTGGGGTAGGCGGCCCCGTTCTCCGTCACGTAGAGGGGGACGCCGGGGTAGTCGGCCGAGATCCGCTCCAGCAGGCGGCGGAAGGAGTCCGGCTCGATCTGCCAGCCCATGTCCGTCACGGGTCCGGCCGGCGGCAGGAACTCGATCCCCTCCGTCCCGGGGTGGGACGGGGAGCCGGCGCCGCCGTCCCGGGCCGCGACGTAGCTCGGCGTGTAGTAGTTGACGCCGAGGAGGTCGATCGGCGCGCTCGTGATCTGCTCGTCCCCGGGACGGACGAACGTCGTCGGCGTGATCCGCCCGATATGCTCCAGCACGTCGGCGGGGTACTCACCACGCAGCAGCGGATCGAAGAAGATCCGGTTGTGGAGCCCGTCCACGAGCCGGGCGGCCGCCACGTCGGCGTCCGACGCGGGATCGGCGGGGAAGATCGCACCGGGGTTGAGCGTGATCCCGAGGGTGGAGGCCCCCGCGGCGCGCAGCGCCTGGACGGCGAGGCCGTGGGCGAGCAGCAGGTGGTGGACGGCGCTGAACGCCGCCGCCGGGTCCTGGCGGCCGGGCGCGTGCAGGCCCGCCGCGTAGCCGAGGTAGGACGAGCACCACGGTTCGTTCAGGGTGGTCCAGATGCCCACCCGGTCGCCGAGCCGGGCATGCACCGCCTGCGCGTACTCGGCGAACGCCTCGGAGGTCTCCCGCGAGGTCCAACCGCCGCGGTCCTCGAGGGACTGCGGCAGATCCCAGTGGTAGAGCGTGACGAGCGGCTCGATCCCGGACCCGCGCAGCTCGTCCACGAGCCGGTCGTAGAAGTCCAGGCCGCGCGGCTCGACCGGTCCCGTGCCGTCCGGCTGGATGCGGGGCCAGGCGACGGAGAACCGGTAGGCCGCCAGGCCCAGCTCGGCCATGAGCGCGACGTCGTCCCGGTAGCGGTGGTAGTGGTCGCACGCCACGTCCCCGGTGTGGCCGTGCACGACCTTGCCGGGAGTGCGGCTGAAGGTGTCCCAGATCGACGGACCCCGTCCGTCGTCGCGGGCCCCGCCCTCGATCTGGTAGGCCGCGGTCGCGGCGCCCCAGAGGAACCCGTCCGGGAACCGCGCCTCGCCGCCGGCCTGAGGCCGGGTCTGGGTCGTCCCCGCGGTGTCGGTGCTCATGGTGGGCCTCCCGGGCGTCGGTCTCGGGCGATGGTGGCGATATCGGTGATCACGGTAGGTCGAGATCGATCCGGCCGCCCTTGCGGTCGGCGGCGTCCGCGCCGACGTCCACCCGATACCGGCCGGACGGCACCCGCCAGTCGCCGGGCCCGTGCCGGACGGCGAGCCGCTCCGGGGGGACGTCGACGCGGACGGCCCGGCTCTCGCCGGCGGGGACCTCGACCCGGGCGAACGCGGCGAGGAACCGTTCCGCGGGCCGATCCACGAGCGCGGGGCGGGTCACGTAGACCTGGACGACGTGTGCGCCCTCACGCCCACCGGTGTTCGCGACGACGGCGTGCACCTCGAGGCCGCCGCCGGCTGCCGGCCGGACCTCGACCTCGCCGATCTCGAAGGTCGTGTAGGCGAGGCCGAAGCCGAGCGGGTACGCGGCCTCGACGCCGTCGCGGTCGAGGCGCCGCTGCCCGTGCCACCGGTCGTAGACCACGCTGGTCGCGTCCCGCTCGAAGGGCGGCAGGTCGGCCTCGTCGCGCGGCACCGCGAACGGCAGCCGGCCGCCGGGCTGCGCGCGTCCGAGCAGCACGTCGGCGAGGGCGTGGCCGCCCTCCATGCCGGCATACCAGCCGACGAGCACGCCCGGCACGAGGTGCCCCCAGCCCTCGGTGATCACGGCGGACCCCGCCACGAGCACGACGACGACGCGCGGGTTCACCTCCGCGACCGCGCGGATCACCGCCTCGTCCTCCGGGTGCAGGCGCAGCGACGTCCGGTCGCCGCCCACGTCCTGCGGGCCGGCGTCCCAGACCCGCGCAAGCTCCTCGAAGGCCCCCGGCTCGGGCTCCGGCGGGTACAGCGTCGCGAGGGCGGGGTCGAACGACCCGACGTACTCGCCCTCGTCCTGTGCCGTGTAGCCGACGACGACGATCGCGGCGTCCGCGTCCGCCGCTACGTCCGCGGCGGCCTGGGGCTCCGTGCCGCCCGCTTGGACGAGCTCGGTC
>DASQJO010000429.1:0-4406 GCA_035630955.1 Kineosporiaceae bacterium | reverse complement strand
CGGCGACGTCAGCGCCGACTTCGCGCGCTACCAGGCCGTGCCCGTCTCCCACGTCGAGCGGCCGGCCTCGTCCGCCTGAGCCGTCCGCCGCCCTGTCCCGTCCCGAGGCCTTGTCGAGAGTGGGTTGACAGGTCTCCGGAGGTGCACGAAGACTCGCGGACACGTGTCCGTACAACAGACGGAGTGCGATCAGATGGCCGGTGTGACAGGACGCGTGACCGAGCTCCCGCTGCTGCCGACCTCGCTCGTCGGCAGCTACCCCCAGCCGGACTGGCTGATCGACCGGGCGAAACTGGCCGGTCGCTTCCCGCCTCGGGTGCGCGCGAAGGAGCTGTGGCGCGTCGACCCCGACCTGCTCGCCGAGGCGCAGGACGACGCGACCGTGCTCGCGATCCGCGCCCAGGAGCGGGCCGGGCTCGATCTGGTCACCGACGGGGAGATCCGGCGCGAGAGCTACTCCAATCACTTCGCGACGGCGCTCGAGGGGGTCGACATCGACAACCCGGGCACGGCGCTCGACCGCAGCGGTCACCCCAACCCGGTGCCGCGCGTCGTGGGGCCCGTCCGCCGGCCGCACGCCGTGCAGGTGCGGGACCTGCAGTTCCTGCTGGCGCAGACCGACCGCCCGGTGAAGATGACCGTCCCCGGCCCGTTCACGATGAGCCAGCAGGCGCAGGTCGAGTACTACGCCGATCCCGCGGACGCGGCGATGGACTACGCAGCCGCCGTCAACGCCGAGATCAAGGACCTGTTCGCGGCGGGCGCCGACCTCGTGCAGATCGACGAGCCGTACATGCAGGCGCGGCCGGACGCCGCACGCGCCTACGGGGTCGCCGCCCTGCAGCGCGCGCTCGAGGGCGTGACGGGCACGACGGCGGTCCACATCTGCTTCGGGTACGCCGCGATCATCCACGAGCGTCCGTCGGGTTACTCGTTCCTCCCCGAGCTGGCGGAGGTGCCGGCCCAGCTGGTGTCCATCGAGACCGCGCAGTCGGGACTCGACCTCGGGGTGCTGCGTGACCTGAGCGACAAGACGGTGATGCTCGGGTCGATCGACCTGTCGACGCCCGAGGTCGAGTCGGCCGAGACGGTCGCGGGCCGCGTGCGGCGCGCGTTCGAGTACCTGCCGCCGGAGCAGCTCGTGATCGCACCGGACTGCGGCATGAAGTACCTGCCGCGCGAGAGCGCCGAGGGCAAGATGCGCGCGATGGCGGGGGCGGCGGCGCTGCTGAGGGAGGAGCTCGGATGACGCAGGAGGCGACCGGGCCCGCGCCGCTGCTCGTGACCGAGGACAGCATCACCGATCTCGCCGTCCGGCGCTGGGGAACGGCGCGCGACCCTCGCCTGGCCGAGGTGCTCACCGCGCTCGTGCGCCACCTGCACGACTTCGCCCGCGAGGTGCGGCTCACCGAGGACGAGTGGATGGCCGCCATCCAGTGGCTGACCCGGACGGGCCGGATGTGCGACGAGAAGCGGCAGGAGTTCATCCTCACGTCCGACGTGCTGGGCCTGTCGATGCTCGTCGTCCAGATGAACCACCGGTTCGACGAGCGCGCGACGCCGGCGACGGTGCTCGGGCCGTTCTACATCGAGGGATCCCCGGAGTTCGGGTACGGCGGCGACATGTCCGACGGCGTCGACGGCGATCCGCTCTTCGTGCACGGAACGGTGCGCAACCTCGACGGTCGAGCGGTGGCGGGTGCGGTGCTCGACGTGTGGCAGGCGGACGCCGAGGGCGCGTACGAGGCGCAGCTCGAGGTCGACGAGGCACGGCTGCGCGGCAGGTTCCGGTCCCGCGAGGACGGCACTTACTGCGTCCGGACGATCGCCCCGAAGGGCTACACGATCCCCATGGACGGGACGGTCGGCGACCTCGTCGGCCGTACCGAGATCAGTGAGTACCGGCCCGCGCACGTGCACTTCCGGCTGGACGCGCCGGGCTTCGAGCCGCTCGTCACGCACCTCTTCCGCGAGGGCGCGCCGTACCTGGACAGCGACGTGGTCTTCGGGGTGAAGCAGCAGCTCGTCGTGCCGTTCGAGGGGCACGAGGGCGGGATTCCGCCGGCGGGCCCCGAGCTGGACCGGCCGTGGCTGGAGGCCAGGTACGACTTCGTGCTGCAGCCGGTGGACGGGAGCATGAGTGGACGACGCTGACGCGGCGACCGACGCGAGCGGCCCCCTGGCCGGGATCCTCGTGGCCGACTTCTCCCGCGTGCTCGCGGGTCCCTACGCCTCGATGCTGCTCGCGGACATGGGCGCGGACGTCGTCAAGGTCGAGAGCCCCGCCGGCGACGACACCCGGACCTGGGTGCCGCCGGTGCGGGACGGCGTCTCCACGTACTTCCTCGGCGCCAACCGCAACAAGCGCTCGGTCGCCCTCGACCTCAGGGACGCCGACGACGTCGCCCTCGCCCGCGAGCTCGCCACCCGCGCCGACGTCCTGATGGAGAACTTCAAGCCGGGCGGCCTCGACCGCTTCGGCCTCGGCTACGACGAGGTCGCCGCCGCCAATCCCGGCATCATCTATGCCTCGATCAGCGGGTTCGGCTCGGGCGGCGGCCGCTCGCTCCCCGGCTACGACCTCATCGTCCAGGCGATCTCGGGCCTCATGAGTCTCACCGGCGATCCGGACGGCCCGCCGTACCGGGCCGGCATCTCCGTGTTCGACGTCATGACCGGCCTGCACGCCACCATCGGCGTCCTCGCCGCGCTGCACCACCGGGACCTGTCCGGCCGCGGTCAGCACGTCGAGACCAACCTGCTCTCCTCGGCGCTCTCCGGCCTCGTCAACCAGTCCAGCGCGGTGGTCGCGGGCGACGTCGTGCCCTTCCGGATGGGCAACTCGCATCCGAGCCTGTTCCCGTACGACGCGCTGCCCGCCGCCGACCGCGAGCTCATCATCACGGCGGGCAACGACGGGCAGTTCCGCAAGCTCTGCGAGGTCCTCGGGATCCCCGAGCTCGTGGACGACCCCCGGTTCCGCGGTAACCAGGACCGGACGGCCCATCGCGAGGACTTGAGGGCGCTGCTCGTGGAGCGCCTGCGGACGCGCACGGCCGACGAGTGGTTCCGCGAGCTGATCGCCGCGGGGGTCCCGTGCGGGCCGATCAACACGGTCGACGGAGGCGTCGCGTTCGCCGAGAGCCTCGGTCTCGACCCGGTCGTCCGGATCGGGCAGGACGCCGTCCCTTCGGTCCGCCACCCGATCGCGTTCTCCGCCACGCCCGCCCGGTACTCCCTGCCACCGCCGGACCTGAACGAGCACGGCGACGCGATCCGCGCGTGGCTGGCCGCTCCCGCGACGCGGAGGCCGGCGTGAACGATCGGCCGACCTACCCCACGGCCCTCGGGACCTCCGACGCCGACAGCATCACCCTCCTGGGCGAGGACCTTGCCCACGACCTCATGGGCAAGGTCGGGTTCGGTGAGCTGGCGTTCTGGCTCGTCGCCGGCCGGCGTCCCACGCCCGGCGAGGTCCGGGTGTTCGAGGCCGTGCTCGTCGCGCTGGCCGACCACGGCTTCACGCCCACGGCGATCGCCGCTCGCGTGACGTACCTGAGCGCGCCCGACTCGCTCCAGGGCGCGCTCGCCGCCGGACTGCTCGGCGGCGGATCGCGCTTCCTCGGCGTCACCGAGGACGCCGGACGGTTCCTCGCCGCCGCGCTCGCGGCCCATGACGGGACCCTGCCCACCGACGACGCGGGCTGGGACGCGCTGGCCCTCGCCGTGGTGCGGGACGCGAAGGCCGCCGGCCGGTACGTCCCGGGGCTCGGGCACCCGGTGCACAAGGTCCGCGATCCCCGGACGCCGGTCCTGTTGGCCATCGCCGAGGCCGAGGGTCTGCGCCGGGAGCACCTGCGCCTGTACGAGGCCATCGGCCGGGTCCACCCGCAGGTCCTCGGACGCACGCTGCCACTCAACGGTGCCGGCGTCTGCGGTGCCGCCCTGGCCGACCTCGGCCTGCCGGTCGACATGCTGCGCGGCTTCGCCCTGCTCGCGCGTGCCGCGGGTCTGCTCGGGCAGCTCGCGGAGGAGCGGCGCCGGCCGGTCGCGATGGACCTCTACATGGA
Organism: Kineosporiaceae bacterium; assembly: GCA_035630955.1. Taxonomy (GTDB): domain Bacteria; phylum Actinomycetota; class Actinomycetes; order Actinomycetales; family Kineosporiaceae; genus DATKNA01. The sequence continues at coordinate 336 of DASQJO010000429.1, read as the reverse complement.
CGTCGACCGGCACGCGGTCCACGTCCCCGCCGCGTCGAACGGCGAATCCGACCACGAGCGGAACGGCGAGTGAGGAGAGGACGATGGCCGAGCTTGCGGCAGTGATCGCGTCGACCCACCACCCCTTCTACTACAAGGCGAGCACCGCGCCACCGGACGAGGCGCCGCCGTTCGCCGCGGAGTGGGTGCGCAAGGTGGAGGCGTTCCGGGAGACGCTCACCCGCGCGGACCCGGACGTCCTCCTGCTCGTCGGGTCCGATCACTTCCACCAGCTGTGGCTGGACAACATGCCGCAGTTCCTCGTCGGCCACGCCGAGGAGTACGACGCCAACTGGT
>DASQJO010000428.1:0-6906 GCA_035630955.1 Kineosporiaceae bacterium | reverse complement strand
GAGCTGGCGAAGGAGAAGGACATCTCCGGCCGGTCGACGATGAACCGCGACGAGCTCGCCCGGGCGCTGGAGCGCGAGGGGGACTGAGGGTGATCGACGCTAGGGGCGGGCCAGGCGCGCCACGAGCTTGAAGCGGTCGCCGCGGTAGATCGCGCGCACGTACTCGAACGGGCGCCCGTCGCGGTCGAAGGTCTGCCGGCCGAGCAGCAGCACGGGCAGTCCGGTCTCCGTGCCGAGCAGGGCCGCCTCGGTGGGGGACGCCGTCCCGGTCTCGATCGTCTCCTCCGCCTCGACCGGCTCGACCCCGTACTCCTCGCGCAGCGCCGCGTACAGCGAGCCGTAGCGCTCCAGGTGCGCCTCGAGCCCGCGGAACCGGTCCGCCGAGAGCCGGCTCTGCTCGACGGCCATCGGCTCGCCGTCCGTCAGACGCAGCCGCTCGATCCGCACGAGCGGAGCACCCGGCTCGACCGCCAGGCGCTCGGCGACCTCCTCGTCCGCCGGCTCGGTCGTGAGCTCGATCAGCTGTGACGAGGGGCTCGCGCCGCGCCGCTGCATGTCCTCCGTGTAGGAGGAGAGCACGAGCGGCTGGGCGATCTTCGGCCGCGCGACGAACGTCCCCTTGCCCTGCAGCCGCTGCAGCCGGCCCTCGCCGACGAGCTCCTGCAGGGCCTGGCGGACCGTCGTGCGGGACGTCGAGAAGTCCTCGGCGAGGATGCGCTCCGACGGCACCGGCGTCCCGGGGGGCTTGGTCCGCGTGAGCTCGAGCAGGTACGTCTTGAGCACGTAGTACTTGGGCTCGCGCGCCTGGACGTCTCTCACGCCGGCCTCCTGCACTCCTCGTCGCCCAGGTGAGGCAATCGTGACCCAAAGGTGACGTCCCCGATCGGCCTTCCCTACTTGACTGTACCAGTGGTCTTGACCGATTCTTCTTGCAGTGGTCTACACCAGTGAGGGTGACGGCCGGTCGAGGAGGTCCCGGTGGAACGAATGAAGCTGGTTCCCGTGGCGGTCGTGGCTGCGATGGCGCTCGCCGCCTGTGGCAGCAGCGGCGGCTCCGGAGCGGCGACGAGCAGCAGCGCGGCGCCGGCGGAGCCGACGTCGATCACCGTCTGGCTGCAGACGGACGCCCAGCAGGGCTGGCCCGAGGCGGTCGCGGCCGCGACGACGGCCTTCACGGCCAAGCACCCGAAGACGACGGTCAAGGTCCAGTACCAGACCTGGCCCGACCACCTGACGAAGCTGGACGCCGCCCTCGCGGGCAGCACCCCGCCGGACGTCGTCGAGCTCGGCAACACCGAGACGACCAAGTACATGGCCGCGGGCGCGCTCGCCGAGCTCAAGGCCTCCACCTTCGACAACTCCTCGACCTGGCTCAAGGCCCTCCAGGACGCCGGGTCCTACGACGGCACGCTCTACGCCGTCCCGTACTACGCCGGCAGCCGCGCCGTCATCTACAACAAGGCGCTCTACGCTGGCGCCGGCATCACGACCCCGCCGACGTCCTTCGCGGAGCTCACTGCGGACGCCGACAAGCTCATGGCCAAGTACGGCAGCGACAAGTCCTTCTCCGCCTTCTACGTGCCCGGCAAGTACTGGTACCAGGCGATGTCGTGGGTCTACGACAACGGCGGCCAGATCGCCACGAAGGACGGCGACACCTGGAAGGGCACGCTCTCCGAGCAGCCGGCCGTCGACGCGATCACCGCGTGGAAGGACTTCGTCACCAAGTACTCGCGCGCCGACGTCCTCGGCGACGAGGCCAAGCAGGACGCCGTGTTCGCGCAGGGCAAGGTGGCGGCGCTCTACGGCAACGGCTGGGAGCGCGGCGCCATCCTCGACCCGAAGACCGGCAACCCGAAGCTGAAGCTGGGCTCGTACCCGATGCCGTCGCGGGTCAACGGCGGCGGGGAGATGCCGGCCTTCCTCGGCGGGTCCAACCTCGCGGTGACGGCCAAGAGCAAGGGCCAGGCCGCGGCGGCCGACTGGATCGCCGCCTACACGAGCACGCCGAGCTCCACCGCGCTGGTCACCAAGGCGGGCGTGCTGCCGAACACGACCTCGCTGCTCAACCTGGTCAAGCCCGCCGACAAGGCCTTCGCCGACGCCGCGAAGAACTCCTGGTTCGTGCCGACGGCGCCGAACTGGGCGAACATCGAGAAGGCGAACATCCTCCCGCAGGCGCTGTCCGACATCCTGAGCGGCAAGAGCTCGGTCGCCGACGCCCTCAAGGCGGCCGACGACCAGATCACGCAGCAGCTCAACAGCTGAAGGAGGCGACGGTGGCCGCCGTGAGCACCACGACCCGTCCCGCGGCGGCCACCCCGCCCGATGCGCCTCCCCCTCGGGGGAGGCGTCGCCGGAGGGCAGGCGACCGCTGGCTGCCGTACGGCCTGCTCGCCCCGGCCCTGCTCGTCCTCGGCGCCGTGCTCGGTTACCCGCTCGTCCATCTCGTGCTGGTCAGCCTGCAGCACTACAAGCTGCGCGAGCTGCTGCGCGGCGGCGGCACCTACGTCGGTCTCGACAACTACCGGGCGGTGCTGGGCGACCCGTTCTTCTGGACGGTCGTGCTCCGCACGGTCGTCTTCACCGCCGTGGCGGTGGCGGGGACGGTCGTGCTCTCGACGGCGATCGCGCTGCTCATGACGCGCATGCACCGGGTTCCCCGGATCGTCCTGCAGAGCGTGCTCGTCATGGTGTGGGCGATGCCGGCGCTGGTGGCCATCGCCGTCTGGCAGTGGCTGTTCGACTTCGACTTCGGCGTCGTCAACTGGGGCCTGACCAGGCTCGGGTTCTCGTCGTTCACCCGGCACAACTGGTTCGCCGACCCGATGCAGGGCTTCGCCGTGATCCTCGGCCTGGTCGTGTGGGCGGCGATCCCGTTCGTGGCCATCACCCTGTACGCCGGCTTCACGCAGGTCCCGCGCGAGCTGCAGGAGGCGGCGCGGGTGGACGGCGCGAACGGCTGGCGCGTCTTCCGGCACGTGACGTTCCCGGTCGTGCGTCCGCTCTACGTCATCGTGACGAGCCTGTCGATCATCTGGGACTTCGGTGTGTACCAGCAGGTCTACGTGATGCTGAACGGCCGCCCGTCCAAGGACTACTACCTGGTCGGCATCTACTCGTTCGTCGAGTCGTTCGGCGTCAACGACTACGGGAAGGGCTCCGCGATCGCCGTCGTCATGATCCTGCTGCTGCTCGCGGCGTGCGTGGTGTACATCCGGCAGATGATCCGGCTGGGGGACGTGCGATGACGCGGCGCTCCTGGGTGGCGGACCTCGCGGGCCTGGCCGTGGCCGCCGTCCTGGTCTTCCCCGTGTACTGGATGGTGCTGACCGCGTTCAAGCCCGGCGTCGACGTCCTCACCTACACGCCGCGGTTCCTGCCGTCGGCGGCGACGCTGGACAACTTCCGCTCCGCGCTGGCCCGGCCGCAGTTCTGGTCGTCGGTCGGCAACAGCGTCGTCATCACGCTCTCCACCGTCGCGATCTCGCTGCTCGTGGCGTTCGCCGCCGCGCTCGCCGTCGCCCGGCTGCGCTTCACCGGCCGCGCCGCGTTCATCGTCATGATCATGTTCGTGCAGATGATCCCGCTGACGGCCATGGTCATCCCGCTGTACCTGCTGCTGAACTCCGTCGGTCAGACCGACCAGCTGACCGGCGTCGTCGCGACCTACCTGGCGTTCGTGCTGCCGTTCACCGTCTGGACGCTCCGCGGCTTCGTCGCCAACGTGCCCGTCGACCTCGAGGAGGCGGCGATGGTCGACGGCTGCACCCGGCTGCAGGCGTTCCGCCGGGTGGTCTTCCCGCTCGTCGCGCCCGGCCTGGTCGCGACCAGCGTGTACGCCTTCATCCAGGCGTGGAACGAGTACGTGCTCGCCTACGTCATGCTCTCCTCGCCCGAGAAGCAGACCGTCACCGTCTGGCTCGCCGCGTTCACCACGCAGAAGGGCACCGAGTGGGGCCCGCTGATGGCCGCCTCCTGCCTGACGGCGCTGCCCGTCGTCGTCTTCTTCCTGATCCTCCAGGGCCGGATCGCGACCGGGCTGACGGCGGGAGCCGTCAAGGGATGAGCGACGAGCTCGACGGCTGGGCGCACGCCGTGCTCGTCGCCGCGATCGGCGGCACCACGGCACCGGCTCCCTGGGTGGCCGGCCGCCTCGACCGGGGTCTCGGCGGGGTCTGCCTGTTCGGCCGCAACGTCGTGGACGCCGCCCAGGTCCGCGGCCTCACCGATGCGCTGCGCGCCGTCCGGCCCGACGTCCTGGTCTGTACGGACGAGGAGGGCGGCGACGTCACACGGCTGCACCACCGCGAGGGCTCGCCGCACCTCGGCGCGCTCGCCCTGGCGGCCACCGGCGACCCGGGGCTCACCCTCGCCACCGCTGCCGCCATCGGGCACGAGCTCGTGGCCGCAGGCGTCGACTGGGACCTCGCGCCCGTGGCCGACGTCCCGGCGTCACCCCGCAGCCCGGTCATCGGCGTCCGCGCCTTCGGGTCCGACGCCACGGACGTCGCCCGCCACGTCGCCGCGTACGTCGAGGGCCTGTCCGCGGCCGGCGTCCTCTCCTGCGTGAAGCATTTCCCCGGGCACGGCGCCACGGACGCCGACTCGCACACCGCTCTGCCGCGGGTCCGTGCCGACCGACGGCGGCTCGACGAGGTCGACCTCGTGCCGTTCCGGGCCGCCGTCGACGCCGGCGTGGACACCGTCATGCTCGGCCACCTCGTCGTCGAGGCGCTCGACCCCGAGCTCCCGGCGTCCCTGTCGCCCGCCGCCGTCCGGCTGCTGCGCGAGGACCTCGGCTTCGGCGGCCTCGTCGTCACCGACGCGGTCGACATGGACGCCGTCGCACGCGGCTGGACGACGCCCGGCGCCGCCGCCCTCGCCGTCGCGTCCGGTGCGGACGCCGTCTGCGTCTCGGGTGGGCAGCACGACGAGGAGATCGTCGACGCCTGCGTCCGTGCGATCGTCGGCGCCGTGCGGTCCGGCGAGCTGCCCGAGGAGCGCCTCGCCGAGGCCGCCGGCCGCGTCGCCGCGCTGGCGGCGCGCCGACGGCGACCGGGGTCGGCCCCGCCGCTGCCCGACGCCGCCGCCGACCGGAGCCTGCGCGTCCGGGGTGCCGCAGAGCTGCCGCCGGGGCCGGTGGACGTCGTCGTCGGCTCCGGGCCCGTGAACATCGCGGCGGGCGAGGTGCCGTGGCATCCCGGCGCGCGGCTGCGTTCCGCGCGCCCGGGCACCGCGGTGTACGACCTCGCCCGCGGGCGTCCGGAGCTCGATCCGTGCCGCCCACTCGTGGTCGTCGTCCGCGACCTGCACCGCCATCCCGACCTCGAGCGCGAGGTCCGGGCGGTCGTCGCGCAGCGGCGCGACGCCGTGGTCGTCGAGATGGGCGTGCCCGTGCTCGACCCCGGCGGGCGTGCGTGGGTGTGCAGCTCCGGCGCCTCCGCCGGCTCCGCTGCCGCCGTCACGCGTCTCCTGCTCGGGGGGCGCTCGTGACGCCGGGAGCCCTCATGCGCGCCGAGATCGCGGAGCAGCCCGCCGTGCTCGCGGCGCTCGCCGCCGACCCCGCCCAGGCGAGCGACGCGGGCGCGTTCCTGCGGGGGCACGGGCCCAGGTTCGTCCTGCTCGCGGCGCGCGGCACCAGCGATCACGCCGCGCTGTACGCCAAGTACCTCGTCGAGGTCGGGCTCGGCGTGCCCGCCGGGCTCGCGTCCCCGTCGACGCTGACGGTCTACGGTGCCCGCCCCGACCTGCGCGACGTGCTCCTCGTCGCGGTCAGCCAGTCCGGCCGGTCACCGGACCTCGTCGAGACGGCCCGCCGGGCCCGGTCGTGCGGTGCGCGCGTGCTCGCCGTGACGAACGCACCCGACTCCGAGCTGGCGGCGGTCGACCTGCACGTCGACGTCCGCGCCGGTGCCGAGCTGGCGGTGGCGGCGACCAAGACGTACTCCGCGGAGCTGCTCGCCCTGTGGCTCGTCGTCGAGGCCTGGCGGGGCGGCGACGTGCGCCGGGCCGAGACGGTGGCACCCGAGGCGGAGCACCACCTGCAGCGGGCGGGCGAGGTCGCGCAGCTCGCGGCCGGACTGGCCGGCGTCGACCGGCTCGTGCTGACCGCACGCGGCTACTCCTACCCGACGGCGCGCGAGGCCGCGCTCAAGCTCATGGAGACCACCTACGTCTCCGCGCACGCCTTCTCCGGGGCCGACCTCATGCACGGACCGATGGCGATGGTCAGCCGCGACCTCCCCGTGCTCGCCGTCGCCCCCGCGGGCGCCGGCGCCGCGGCGCTGGAGCCGGTGCTGACGGCGCTGCGCGAGCGCGACGCCGAGCTCACCGTGCTGGGGGCGGTCGGCCTGCGTGCCCCGGGTGAACCCGGCTACACGCTGCGGGACGTTGACGAGGACCTGGCCCCCATCAGCGGGATCGTCCCGCTGCAGCTCCTCGCGCTGGAGACGGCGCTCGCCCGCGGCCTCGACCCCGACCGGCCCCGCGGGCTGCGCAAGGTCACGCGGACCTGGTAGCCACGTCGAAGGCCGGGACGCCGCCGATCCACACGTCGCGGACCTCCCAGTCGTCGCTCCACCAGACGAGGTCCGCCTGCGCGCCCGGCGCCAGGCGGCCGAGGTCCGCACGGCCGACGAGGTCCGCCGGCGTCCGGGTCACGGCGTCGAGCACGCGCGCGGGCTCCACGCCGCAGCCCACGGCGTTCCGGACGGCCTGGTCGAGGGTCAGCACGGACCCGGCGATCGTCCCGTCCGCGCGCCGGGGGAGACCCTCGTCGTCGAGGTAGACGTCGCTGCCGCCGAGCACGGTGCGGTCGCTCGCCACGCCCATCGCCGCGACGGCGTCGGTGACGAGCACGACGCCGCCCGCGGCCGCCCGGAAGATCAGCGCGACGATCTCGCC
>DASQJO010000427.1:0-4273 GCA_035630955.1 Kineosporiaceae bacterium | reverse complement strand
CGCCCGAGCCCGGGTGCCGCGTCGAGCCGGGCGAGCACGTCGTCGTTGACCACGGCGCCGAGCAGTTCGGCGGCCTTGGCGTCCTCGCCGAGCAGGCCGTCCACCGCCTTACCCAGGTCGGCTCCCAGCTGGTCGACGCTCACGTGCCCGGCGTCGGTGTCGATGCCGTCGCGGGGCACGAACAGGTTCTGCGGGGTCGTGCACATCTGACCGCTGTAGAGGACGAGCGAGAACGCGAGGTTGGCGAGCATGCCGCGGTAGTCGTCCGTCGAGTCGACGATCACACCGTTGACGCCGGCCTTCTCCGTGTAGACCTGCGCCTGCCGGGCGTGCGCCTCGAGCCAGTCCCCGAAGGCGGTCGAACCGGTGAAGTCCACGATGCCGATCTCGGGTCGCACGGCGAGCTCGGCGGCGAGGCGTCCGCCGACCGGCTCCGCGGCCAGGCAGACCAGGTTCGGGTCGAAGCCGTGCCCGGCGAGCACGTCGCGGGCGATCCGCACCGTGATCGCCATCGGCAGCACGGCCCGCGGGTGCGGCTTCACGAGGACGGCGTTGCCGGTGGCGAGGCCGGCGAACAGGCCCGGGTAGGAGTTCCACGTCGGGAACGTGTTGCAGCCGACGACCAGGTCGATCCCCCGCGGGACGACGGTGAACGTCTTCGACATCCGCACCGGCGGCCGCTTGCCCTGGGGCTTCTCCCAGACCGCACCCTCGGGATAGCGGGCCTGCTCCTCGTAGGCGTACGCGACGGCCTCGAGCGCACGGTCCTGCGCATGCGGTCCGCCGGCCTGGAAGGCCATGACGAAGGCCTGCCCCGAGGTGTGCATGACCGCGTTGGCGATCTCGAAGCTCGCGGCGTTGATCCGCACGAGCATCTCGACGCAGAGCGCGGCCCGGGCGAGCGCACCGGCGTCCCGCCAGGCGGGGATCGCGGCCTTCTGGGCGGCCAGCAGGGTGTCGACGTCCGGCACCGGGTACTCGATGCCGAGCCCGGGACCCCAGGGCGAGCGCTCGGTCGCGACCCAGTCGACCGTGCCCGGCTGGCCGAGGTCGAACCGACGGTTGAGCAGCGCCTCGAAGGCGGTGCGGCCGCCGTCCGCGGCGGTCTCGCCGTAGACCCGCGGGCTCGGCGACTCGGGGAAGGCCGAGAAGAAGGCCCTGTCGTGGATCGCCCGCACCGCCTGGTCGAGCAGCTCGCGACGGCGTGCGACGGTCGCGTTCACAGCCTCGACGTCGTGGCCGGTCGGGGTGGACGTGAGGACGGACATCCCGGGCGCTCCTCGCTCTTGACAACACCTCGCCTCCGGCCACGATAGGACCGAACGTTCGGTCGGAACAACGCCCGTGCCGCGTCCGTCGAGAAGCCGTCAGAGGTGCCCGTGCTCGACCTCACCCCGCCCCGCGAGAGCCTCGAGCCGATCGAGACCGCGTCCCGCGACGAGCTCACGGCACTCCAGCTCGAGCGGCTGCGGCGGACGCTGCACCACGCCTACGAGAACGTCCCGCACTACCGGCGCTCGTTCGACGCGGCCGGCGTCCAGCCGGCGGACTGCCGCTCCCTGGAGGACCTGGCGAAGTTCCCGTTCACCACCAAGCAGGACCTGCGCGACAACTACCCGTTCGGGATGTTCGCCGTCCCGCGCGAGCAGGTCTCGCGCGTGCACGCCTCGTCGGGCACGACGGGCAGGCCGACGGTCGTGGGGTACACGACGAACGACATCGACACCTGGGCCCGCCTCATGGCGCGCTCGATCCGCGCGGCCGGAGGGCGGCCGGGGGACGTCGTCCACGTCGCCTACGGCTACGGGCTCTTCACGGGCGGCCTGGGCGCGCACTATGGCGCCGAGGCGTTGGGATGCACCGTCGTCCCGGTCAGCGGCGGCATGACAGAGCGGCAGGTCCTGCTCATCCAGGACTTCCGGCCCGATGTGATCATGGTGACGCCGTCGTACATGCTCGCGATCGTCGACGAGATGGAGCGCCAGGGCGTCGACCCGCGGGCGACGTCGCTGAAGGTGGGCATCTTCGGCGCCGAGCCGTGGACCGACGACATGCGCCGCGAGCTCGAGCAGCGCCTGGACATGCACGCCGTCGACATCTACGGGCTCTCGGAGGTCATGGGGCCGGGCGTCTCGGTCGAGTGCGTCGAGACCAAGGACGGCCTGCACGTCTGGGAGGACCACTTCTACCCCGAGGTCATCGACCCGATCACCGAGCAGGTGCTGCCGGACGGCGAGCCGGGCGAGCTGGTCTTCACGTCGCTGACGAAGGAGGCGATGCCGGTCATCCGGTACCGCACCCGCGACCTCACCCGGCTGCTGCCCGGCACGGCCCGCACGATGCGGCGGATGCAGAAGATCACCGGCCGGACCGACGACATGATCATCCTGCGCGGCGTCAACCTCTTCCCGACCCAGATCGAGGAGCTGATCCTCCGGACGCAGGCGCTGTCGCCGCACTTCCAGTGCGTGCTGACCCGGGACGGGCGGCTCGACGGCATGACCGTGACCGTCGAGCGGCGTCCGGAGGCGACACCGGAGGAGGCGGCCGCCGCCGCCGAGGAGCTCGAGCGGCACGTCAAGGCCACGATCGGGGTGACCGTCGACGTCGAGGCCATGGAGCCGGGCTCGATCGAGCGCTCGATGGGGAAGATGCGACGGATCGTGGACCGCCGTCCGCGCTGATCGCTCCCTCAGGTCCGCGTGACGCGGACGGGAAGCCCGGGAGCGAGGTGCGCGGCCTCGGCCGCGACGACCTCATCGTCGACCGGCGGGGCCTCGGCGAACAGGGCGACGCCGACGACGCCGTCCTGCACGTCCCAGGTCCCCGCGATCCGGCCGCCGACGAGGACGACGGGCGCGATCCACCCCGCCGCCCGGCTCACCTCGGACCGGCGGGCGGGGTCGAGGAGGTGCGGGTCGGCGGTCCCGGGCCCGAGCACCCACGGGTCGAAGGCCGGCAGCAGCCGGACAGCGTCCGAGGGGCGGGCCCGCTCCAGCGCGTCCACGTCCTCGGCACGCGCGTACAGGCTCTCGCCGTCCACCTCGACCTTCACGGCCCGCCCGCTCGCCACCAGCTCCGCGAACCAGCCGCGCAGCACCTTCTTCGGCGTCGAGCCGCGCAGCAGCCAGGCGTCGAACCCGGCCTCCGCCGCGGGCCCGTAGGCGCCCAGGTAGGACTCGACGACGCGCGGACCGGCGTCCTCGGCGTCGGGGAGGCCCGGCCACCCCGGCACCTGCAGGTCGGGACGGGCGAAGGTGACCCGTCCACCCACGGAGCCGGCCTGGCACAGCAGCCCCTGCCACGCGAGCGGTTTGAGCACCGCACCCCAGCCCGACCGCAGGTGCTCCCCGAGGTCCGCGTCCCCGGTGGACGCGACGATCGCGTCCGCGAGCTCGTCGCGGGTCAGTGGCCCTCCGGCGAGCGCCGCGACGGCCGCGTCCGATATCGCCGCGACCTGATCCACCGTGAGGAAGGTCTTCTGCCACGACCCGCGCTCCCACGTGCGGGCGGCGGCGAGCAGCGCGAGGACGTCGACGGCCTCGGCGACGGGAAGCACGTGCAGGGTTCCGCGCATGGCCCAGGTCCGGATCAGCTCGCCGGCGGCCAGCCCGGCCGCGAGCGCGTCGGGGACCGGCGTCGCCGTCCGAGCGGCCACCGCCTGCTCCGCGGACGACATCACCTGAGCCTGGACACCGACCAGCCGCCGGGCGACCTCGACCGCACCCGGGGTGCCGGTGTGGTCGAGGAAGTGCCGATGCTGCCGCCACGACAACACCTGCGGCCAGGTCAGGGGCATGCGGCCGATCCTGCCATCGGCGTGCGACAGTGACCCCCGTGACCGGCGTCGGCAGTGCCTCCGCGAGCACGGTGCTCGTCCTGAACGGGCCGAACCTCAACCTGCTCGGCACCCGGGAGCCGGCCGTGTACGGGTCGGCGACGCTCGGGGACGCCGTCGAGCTGTGCCGCGCCGAGGCGGCGCGCTACGGGCTGGACGTCGACGCCCGGCAGAGCAATCACGAGGGCGAGCTCGTGGACTGGGTCCAGGAGGCCGGGCGCCGACACGCGGACGGCGAGCTGGTCGGCGTCGTCCTCAACGCCGGAGCCTTCACCCACACGTCGGTCGCGCTGCGCGACGCCGTGAGCGGCACCGGCGTGCCCGTCGTCGAGGTGCACGTCTCGAACGTGCACGCGCGCGAGCATTTCCGGCACCGGTCGTACCTGTCCGCGGTGGTGGCGGGGATCGTCGTCGGGTTCGGCGTCGACGGCTACG
>DASQJO010000426.1:0-3584 GCA_035630955.1 Kineosporiaceae bacterium | reverse complement strand
CGACGCGGACGCGCGCCTCGGGGGAGCCGAAGGCGACGGCCGGGTTCCCGTCGACGCCCTCCAGAACGGCGCGGACGCCGGGGTCGGCGGCGTTGACGAGCGCGGCGTCGGCCGTCCGGAGGAGCCGGAGCTTGTCGGCGTAGTAGCGCTCGACGCCCCCGTGCCAGGGCAGGTGGTCGGGGAAGAGCGAGGTGAGGACGGCGAGCCGCGCGGGCGACGACACGAGCGCCGCCTGGTAGCTCGACACCTCCGCGACGACCACCGGGCCGGCGCCCGGATCGCCGGGCAGCTCCGGGAGCACGTCGAGGAGCGCGGCGCCGATGTTGCCCGCGGCGACGGCGTCGCGTCCGGCGGCGGCGAGCAGGTGCGCCGCCAGCCGGGTGACCGTGGACTTGCCCTTGCTGCCGGTGACGGCCACGGTCCGTGCACCCTGCTCCGCGAGGTACAGCTCGGTGCCGTTCGTGACGTGGACGCCGCCGGCCTCGAGCGCGAGCACCTCCGGCCGGTAGCGGCTGACGCCGGGCGAGAGCAGGACGACGTCGGCGTCCCCTGCCCGGTCCGCTTGGTCCGCCCGGACGACCGGGACCTCGGCCCCGCCCGCCTCGATCGTCGCCACGGGCGGTTCGCCGTCCACGAGCGCGACGACGTCGGCCGCCCCGGCGTCCACCGCCGTGCGGGTCGCGGCCCGACCCTCCCGTCCGATGCCCCACACGGCGACCCGGCGGCCGGCGAGGTCCGCCCGTCTCACGCGGGGACGTCGACGTCGGACGACGAGAGCACGGCCCTCAGCGCGGCCTCGGCGTGCGGCGGCAGCTCGTGGACGTCCCCCGGCGCGAGCGCGGCGAGGATCTCGGCCTCCCCCGGCTCGACGCCTGCGGCGCGCAGCTCCTCCAGGAGCCGGACGACGACCGCTGCGCCCTCCCGATCCGGAGCCCGGGCGGCGAGCACGAGGGCCACGCGGGACTCCTCGATCTCCCCGACGCACTCGAAGGGCTTGAACCCGGTCAGCCCCAGGAGCTCCCGGTAGCCGTCGAGCTGGGCCTCGTCGTCGAGCAGGTCGGCGCCGAGGATGGCGACCAGCCGGTCCCGGCTCAGGAACGGCGCGAGCGCCAGGAACACGAAACGGCACATCGGGCAGTGCCCGCACCAGCGCTCGACGCGCCGGCCCTCCTCGAGCCGGAACGCCGCGTTGCAGCTGGTGAAGACGGGCAGGTAGGCGTCGAGCCGGGCGAAGACCGACGCGATGCGCAGCTCCGACAGCGGACGCAGGAGCGAGTAATACGCAATCTCCGGGACGGCACCGGCCAGAGCGGCGCGCAGCCGGCGCTCGGCGGCCAGGCCCTTGCTGTACTGGTGGTTGACCGGCAGGCCGTGCGCCCAGAAGCTCGGCGCGTCCGCCGATCGCTCGTTGGAGAACACCACCTCGTCGATGCCGAGGACGACGGCCTGAGCGACCGCGACGAGGCTCACGATCGCGGTGACCGGCACGTGCCCGTTGAGCGCGCCCGCCCGGTTGAGCTCGCCGAGGCGGGGGTCGAGGGTGCGCCGGGCGACGACGAACGGCAGACCGGCCGCGGCCGCGCAGTCCCGGGCCGCCCGATGGCCGCCGACGTTGAAGGCGACGAGGTCCTCGCCGGCCTCCCGGAGAACCTCGAGGCTGACGCACGAGTCCTTGCCGCCGCCGACCGCGACGAGCGAGCGGCGGGCGGGTGCGAGGCCGGTGGCGGGCGCCGGCGCGGCGTCGGCGAGCTCGGTGAACACCGGTCGTGCCGACAGGTCGATGCCGTTGACCGCGGCGAACTCCCCCAGCCCCTCCCGGTACAGCGCCTCCAGCCATTCCCGCTCCGCCGGGCTCAGGGCCGGGACGACGACGGTCCGGGGCGCGGCCGTCTTGTAGTAGCTCGGTCCGGCGGCCAGCCACAGGAGTCGCGCGACGTTCCGGAGGGCCGCCGTCCGCGCGGGCGAGAGAGGCTCCTCCCCTGCGGCGAGCACGAACGTCTCGGAGAACTCGACCTCACCGGCGTCCCCGGAGAGGCGGTACCGGCCGGTGATCGTGAGGGTGCGGGGGTCGGCGTCGAAGCCCGCGTAGGCGAACGTGTGGTACCGGCCGGGCTCGAACGTCCCGCCTGCTGCCTCGCCGCTCACCCGCGACACGGTACCGGCGCTCCGCCGGCGCCCCTGGTCCGGACGGGCGAGGCGCCGCCGCGGGTCGGCGTCCGCGGCGCGAGGGCGCGTCCGGAACAATGGCGGGCATGGTTCCCGCCACCGACGCCCTGGACGCCGACAGCCTGACCGTAGGAGGTGCGCCCGTGCTCGCCACCGACGGGGACTGGGTCGCGCGCTTCGCGGACGAGGTCCTCGCCGAGGCGGATCGGCGCGGGGTCACCGGGCCCATCGTCTGCGCGTCCGGCATCAGCCCGTCGGGCCCGATCCACCTGGGCAACCTGCGCGAGGTGCTCACGCCGCACTTCGTCGCCGACGAGATCCGCCGGCGCGGGCGGGACGTCGTCCACCTGCTCTCGTGGGACGACTTCGACCGCTTCCGCCGCGTGCCCGCCGGCGTCGACCCGGCCTGGGCCGAGCACATCGGCAAGCCGCTGACGAGCGTCCCGGCGCCGCCCGGCAGCACGGCCGCGAACTGGGCGGACCACTTCAAGGCGCCGCTGCTCGCCGCGCTCGACCAGCTCGGCGTCGAGGTCCGCGCCGTCAGCCAGACGCAGATGTACACCTCCGGCGCCTACACCGAGCAGGTCCTGCTCGCCGCCCGCGAGCGCGGCCGGATCGACGCGATCCTCGGCCGGTACCGCACCCGGCAGGTCGTGCACGAGGAGGCCGAGGACGAGGGCTCCGGCGCCGCCACCGAGGACGACGGCGGCTCGGCGTTCGGCTACTTCCCCTACAAGCCGTACTGCGCGCGCTGCGGTCGGGACACCACCACGGTCACCGGCTACGACGACGACACCACCGAGCTCACCTACGTCTGCGAGGACGGTTTCACCGAGACGGTCCTGCTCAAGGACTTCCGGCGCGGCAAGCTGGTCTGGAAGGTCGACTGGCCGATGCGGTGGGCCTACGAGGGCGTCGTCTTCGAGCCCTCCGGCGTCGACCACCAGTCACCGGGCTCGAGCTTCGTGGTCGGCAGCCGGCTGGTCCGGGAGATCTTCGGCGCCGAGCCGCCCATCGGCCCGATGTACGCGTTCGTCGGGATCAGCGGCATGGCGAAGATGAGCAGCTCCAAGGGCGCCGTCCCGATCGCCCTCGACGCCCTGCAGATCATGGAGGCCCCGCTGCTGCGGTGGCTCTACGTTCGGCGGCGCCCGAACCAGTCGATCACCGTGGCGTTCGACCAGGAGGTGCAGCGGCTCTACGACGAGTGGGACGCGCTCTCGCGGCGGATCGCGCAGGGCGCGGACGTGCCCGCGGGCGAGGTCGCCGGCTACGCGCGCAGCGTCGGCACGGCCGGCCGCACCCTGGAGTCGACGCCGCACCCGCTCCCCTACCGGACGCTCGCGTCAGCCGCGGACGTCACCACCGGCGACCCCGACCAGATGCTGCGGATCCTGCGCGACCTGGACCCCGCGGAC
>DASQJO010000425.1:0-11715 GCA_035630955.1 Kineosporiaceae bacterium | reverse complement strand
ACGTCGCCGGTGGTCGCCCGCACCGCGATCTCGCGGACGGGCTGGGGATAGACAGCGGTCTGGACGCGCTCCTGGTGGAAGAACCGCGAGACGACGCCGAGGGTGCCGGCGGCCACGACGAGGATCGCGACGACCGTACCGACGACCCGCAGCACGGCGATGCCCGAGCCGGGCCGCGGCGAGGGCGGTGGCGGCGACGCGACCGGCACGGTGGGCGCGACGCCAGGCTCCGGCGGCAGCGGCGGGGGGGACGAGGGGCCGGTGGACGTGGACATCCGGATCTCCAAGGCAGGCGGGCGGCGGCGAGGGGGTCGCCTCAGGAGGGGTCGGCGCCGTGCTCGAGCCAGCGGAGGACGGCGAGCACCCGGCGGTGGTCCTGCTCGTCCGGCGGGAGGTCGAGCTTGGCGAAGATGTTCGAGACGTGCTTCTCCACGGCGCCCTCGCTGACGACGAGGGCCTGGGCGATCGCGGTGTTCGAGCGGCCCTCGGCCATGAGCCGGAGCACCTCGTTCTCGCGCGGGCTGAGCCGCTCGAGCGGGTCGCGGCGGCGGGCCCGGGAGAGCAGCTGGGACACGACCTCGGGGTCGAGCGCGGTGCCGCCGGCGGCGACCCGGCGCAGCGCCTCCACGAAGTCGCCGACGTCCGCGACCCGGTCCTTGAGCAGATACCCGACGCCACGCGTGCGGCCGGCGACGAGGTCCGTCGCGTAGTTCTCCTCGACGTACTGGGAGAGGACGACGACCGCGACGTCCGGGAACTGCTCGCGGACGACGAGCGCGGCGCGCACGCCCTCGTCGGTGAAGGTCGGCGGCATGCGGACGTCGACGACGACGAGGTCCGGCGGCGACGCCTCGACCGC
Organism: Kineosporiaceae bacterium; assembly: GCA_035630955.1. Taxonomy (GTDB): domain Bacteria; phylum Actinomycetota; class Actinomycetes; order Actinomycetales; family Kineosporiaceae; genus DATKNA01. Next base: position 10,856 of record DASQJO010000425.1, on the reverse strand, counting down.
CCGCAGGAAGCTCTCGGCGTCCGGCACCGCGGAGACGACCTCGAAGCCGGTCTCGGTCAGAAGCCGCACGAGCCCCTCCCGGAGCAGGACGGAGTCCTCGGCGAGCACGACGCGCAGCGGGGCGCCGGCGGAGGCGGGGGCAGTCACGGGGTTGTCCTCCGCTCGTGGAGACCGGACGGGAGGTCGGGCAGGCTGACGGTGACGACGGTGGGTCCGTCGGGCGGGGAGCTCACGTCGACGGTCCCGTCGACGGCCGCGGCGCGCTGGCGCAGGCCCACGAGGCCGGTGCCGCGGGTCAGGTCGGCGCCGCCGACGCCGTCGTCCGTGACGCGCGCGACGAGCCGGCCGTCCTGGCGCCTCACGTCGACCCAGGCCTGCCGGGCCTGCGCGTGCTTGGCGACGTTCGTGAGGGCCTCGGAGACGCAGAAGTAGGCGATCGACTCCAGCGTCGGGCTGGGCCGCTCCGGCACGTCCACGGACACGTGCACAGGGATCGGAGTCCCGGCGGCGAGAGCGGAGAGCGCGGCGTCCAGGCCCCGGTCGGTGAGCACCGGCGGGTGGATCCCGCGGGCCACCTGGCGCATCTCGGTGATCGCCTCCTTGACCGCCGCGTGCGCGTGGTCGAGGAGTTCCCGGGCCCGCTCGGGGTCCTCGGCGAGGCGCTGCCGGGCGAGGCCCAGGTCCATCGCGATGGCGACGAGCCGCTGCTGAGGTCCGTCGTGCAGGTCGCGCTCGATCCGGCGGCGCTCCGCCTCGACGGAGTCGACGGTGTCGACCCGGGTCCGGGTCAGCGTCTCGACCCGCCGGCGCAGGATCTGCTCACGCTGCGTGCGCGTCGGGCCCAGGAGCCACTGCGCCAGCGCCACATCCACGCGCACCAGGGCGAGCGCCGCGAACGGCAGCACGGCCAGGGTCAGGACGCCGACCAGACCCCACCACCAGCCGCCGGGGACGGTGCCGAGGCCGAACAGGTCCAGCCGCCCGTTCGGCAGCGCCCCCTGGTAGGCCGGCAGCAGCGCGAGCGCGATGCCGGTGGAGAGGGCGACGAGCATCGCGAGACCGCCGGTGAGCCCCCAGAACACCACGGCGACGACGTGCGCGGCCGCCTTCCACGGCCGGCCGTCGAGGAGCAGCCGCCGCCATGCCGGCTGGTCGCGGGGCGGCTCCGGCGGCGGCGGCACGTGGCGGTCGGCGAAGGCGAGCACCCGCGCCCGGTCGAGCGCCGCGCACGCCCGCGCCAGCCCGAGGGTCAGGAGCAGCCCGAGCACGCCCACGCCGAACACCGGCACCAGCACGACCGAGACGACGAACAGCACGCTCAGCACCAGGTACGGGACGGCGAGCGCGAGGTCGAGCACGAGCTGGACGACGGCCGGCCAGCCGGCGAGCCACAGCCGCACGGCGCGGCCGGCGGTCCAGGCCGGTCGGGGTGCGGCGTCGGCGGCGACAGCGGTCATGGGCACCACCGTAGGCAGCACCGTCGCCTGCGGGGACGGTGCTGCCCGGCCGATCCGGGCGGGGGTGCACCGGAGCCGCGGGGTGGGGTTGTCCCCCGGTCCGTTCGGCCCGGTCGCACCAGTGCTCGTCACCCTCGGTCACCACGATGGTGGCCGCATGACCACGACCTCCACCCCGCTGCCGACCGGCACCCCGCCGGCGGAACCTGCCCACGTCCGACGGCACCGCGGCCTCGCGCAGTGGTGCGCCGAGCACCGCTGGCGGACCCTGTTCGCCGCCGTGCTCGTCCTCGCCGGCGCCGTCGTCCTGCTCGGCGGCGGCCTCCGGACGACCGCGCCGGCCGACCAGCTCGTCGGCGACTCCCGCGACGCCGTCAAGATCAGTGAGGGCGCCGACTTCGGCGACCGGCCGACCGAGACCGTCGTCGTGACGCGGACATCCGGCACCTTCACGCCGGCGCAGGCCGATCCGCTCGGCCGGGAGCTCCGACGGGCCTACATCGGGCTCCCCGGCGTCGCCACCGTCGGGCAGCCCACGCCGTCCCGCGACGGCCGCACGCTGATCCTCGCGGTCGGCCTCGACGCCGTGCCCGACTCGGCCGCCGCGGCGGGCGCCACCGGCAAGCAGCCCGGCGACGTCGTCGGGCCGGTGCTCGCCGCCACCAAGCAGCTCGCCGCGGCGCATCCGGACCTGCGTGTCGGCCAGGTCGGTCCCGGCTCGGTCGACACGGAGGTGGGCCGTCAGCTCGAGGCCGACTTCCGGCGGGCCGAGCTCGTGAGCCTGCCGGTCACCCTCGGCGTCCTGCTCGTCGCCTTCGGCGCGGTGGTCGCCGCAGGCGTCCCGGTGCTGCTGGGCATCGGCGCGGTCGTCTCCGCGCTGGGGCTCACCGCGCTGACCTCGCGCGAGGTGACGCCGGTCGACCAGAACACGCAGAGCCTGGTTCTGCTCATCGGCCTCGCGGTCGGCGTCGACTACGCGCTGTTCGTGCTGCGCCGGGCCCGGGAAGAGCGCGCGGCGGGCGCCTCCGTGAAGGAGTCGATCGCGCGCGCGGGCGCCACCGCCGGGCGCGCGGTCGTCATCTCGGGCGTCACCGTCGTGGTCGCCATGAGCGGCATGCTCGTCGCCGGCGGCATGTTCACCTCGCTGGCCATCGGCGCGATGCTCGTCGTTGCGGTCGCCGTCCTGGCCTCCGCGACGGTGCTGCCGGCCCTGCTCGCCGTCCTGGGCGACAAGGTCGAGGCGATCCGGCTGCCGTTCTCGAAGCGGCGCGCAGCGCGGCGCGGCAGCGTCGACGGCGCCTGGGGCCGGCTGGCCGGTGCCGTCGTCCGCCGCCCGCTGGTGTGGACGCTCGCCGCCGGCGCTCTCGTCGCCGGCCTGGCCCTGCCCACGCTCACCATGCGGACGTCGCTGCCCGGCGTCGAGGTGCTCCCCCGCAGCTTCGCCGCCGTCGACGCGTACGACCGGCTGACCGCCGCCTTCCCGCAGGACGGCACGACCGTCGACGTCGTCGTCAAGGCCCCCGCCGAGCACGCGGGCGACGTCGACGCCGCCCTCCGCGCGGCGCTGCCGCGGGCCATCGCCACGGGCACGGTCGCGGCCGTCGAGACGCCGGAGATCGCGGCGTCCACGGACCGCACCGTGCACGTGTTGCGGCTGCCCGTGCCGGTGCAGGAGTCGGACCCGAAGCTGGCCGACGCCGTGGCCGCCGTCCGGGGTCAGGTGGTCCCGGAGGTGGAGCAGCGGCTGGCCGGAGTCCCCGGCACCGCCGTGCACGTCGGCGGCGCCGCCGCGGCGAGCGACCTCACGAGCTGGCTCGACGGCCGCCTGCCCTGGGTGATGGGGTTCGTGCTGGTCCTGACGTTCCTCGTCATGCTGGTGTCGTTCGGTTCACCGTGGCTGGCCCTCGCCACCGTCGCGCTCAACCTGCTGTCGGTCGGCGCGGCCTACGGCGTCATCACCCTGGTGTTCCAGCACACCTGGGCGGAGGGGCTGCTCGGGTTCACCTCGATCGGGTCGATCGCCGCGTGGCTGCCGCTGCTGATGTTCGTGCTGCTCTTCGGACTCTCGATGGACTACCACGTGTTCGTCGTGTCACGGGTCCGGGAGGCGTTCTCGGCGGGCGCGTCGCCGCGGGACGCCGTCCGGGTCGGGGTGGCCCGCTCGGCCGGCGTGGTGACGAGCGCGGCGGCCGTCATGGTCGCGGTGTTCTCGATCTTCGGGACGCTGTCGACGCTGGAGATGAAGCAGCTCGGCGTGGGTCTGGCGACGGCGGTGCTGCTCGACGCGACGCTGGTGCGGGGGGTCCTGCTCCCGGCGGTGCTGGCGCTGCTCGGCCGGCGGGCGCACACCGGGCCGCGCTGGGTCCCGGTGCTGCACCACTGAGGTCAGTCCTGCGGGACCTTCAGCGGGTGGCGGAGATCGTCGGCTGCGGCGATCTCCGCCATCCGCCGCTGGTAGGCGGCGCCCTGCACGCGGCCGGCGAGGACGTTCTCGGCGAGCGCGGCCTCGGCCCGCTCCCCGTTGCGCTGGGCGGGGATGAACGCCGCCGTGCGGCAGGTGCGGCCGACCCGGCGGAAGCCGATCTGACCGAGGATCACGACGACCACGACGACCAGCAGCACGAGGTCGAGAACGACGATGGCGCTCATGGGTTCATGTGTCTACCACTCGGGCCTCGTTGTCCAGGGCCGAACGGCCCGACTCCGCAGTCAGGCGGTGGCCCGGGCGGCCTCGTCGCGCGGCGCGCGGTGCCGAGCACCCCAGCGCAGGTCGACGAGCGCGACGACGAGCGCGAGCGCGACGACCACGTCGCACAGGCGCAGCGCGGAGGCGATGGCCTGCTGCCAGTCGCCCTGGGAGCTCGCGAGCCGGCTGAAGAACAGCGACCCGACGGCGGCGATGCCGACGGCGCTGCCGATGCGCTGACCGGTCTGCAGCACGCCGCCCGCGCTGCCGGCCCGCGCGACGGGGACCTGCGAGAGCGTCAGCGTGATGTTCGGGGAGATGACGACGCCGCTGCCGAGGCCGCTGACCAGCAACGGGAGTGCGATCGCCCACCCCACGTTCGGCCCCGAGACGTGCGTGAGCACGAGGTCGGTGGCCAGCAGCCCGACGATCACGACCGCCAGGCCCCCGGCGACGAGCGGCCGGCCGAGCCGGTTGACGACGCGGCCGCCCAGCGCCGCGGCCGCCGCCGAGCCGAGCGCGAACGGCGTGACGGCGAGCCCGGCCTGCAGGGCGGAGTACTTCTCGCCGTTCTGCAGGTACAGCGCGAGGATGAAGAAGATCGCCGTGAAGCCCGCGAAGTAGACCAGCCCGATCGCGGTCCCGAAGGAGTACGACGGCGTCCGGAACAGGTCGAGGAGCACCATCGGCTCCTTGCCGGACCGGGCGTACCGCAGCTCCCACCACACGAAGGCCGCGAGCACGACCAGCCCCGCCGGGACCAGCAGCCACTTCGTCTCACCGGTCCACGTCCGCTCCTGGACGAGCGGCAGGAGGAGCAGCACGACGCCGACGCCGAGCACGACGGCGCCGACCGGGTCGAGGCTCGCCGACGGCCGTCGGCCCGACGGCTTCGGCAGCCACGTCAGCGCCAGCAGGAAGGCGACGACGCCGATGGGGACGTTGACGAAGAACACCGCGCGCCAGCCGTGCTCGACGCCGAAGAGCTGGATGAGCAGGCCGCCGGCGAGCGGCCCGGCCGCGGTGGACAGCCCGATCGTCGCGCCGAGCAGCCCGAAGGCCTTGCCGCGCTCCTGCCCGCGGAAGAGCTCCTGCACGAACCCGGAGTTCTGGGGATTGAGGATGCCGCCGCCGATGCCCTGCAGGAGCCGGGCGACCACGAGGAACAGGGGCCCGGTCGCGAAGCCGCAGGCGGCGCTGGCGCCGACGAAGACGACGAGCCCGACGAGGAACATCGTCCGGCGGCCCCGGACGTCGCCGAGCCGCCCGGCCCCGACGAGGACCAGCCCGAACGTGAGGGCGTACCCCGACACCACCCACTGCAGCTCGCTGGAGCTCGCGTCCAGCCCCTTCTGGATCGAGGGCAGCGCGACGTTGACGATGCTGACGTCGAGCAGCGACATGAACCCGACGACGAGGCAGACCGAGAACGCCCGCCACCGCTGCGGATCCGGGGTGTAGTCGGCGTCGCCGGACTGCGGGCGTGCCGATCCGGACGGCGAGCTCGTCGTGGTCACCGCGCAATCGTCCTCTGACCTGACGACGCCCCGCGAGTCGATCGGACTCCTCGGGTATACCCCCTAGGAGTATGGGGGGTAGACTCCGGGCCATGGCGGCGTACACCGGCACCAAGGACGAGTACCTCAAGCGGCTGCGTCGCATCGAGGGGCAGGTCCGCGGGCTGCAGCGGATGGTCGAGGAGGACACCTACTGCATCGACGTCCTCACCCAGGTCGCCGCCGTCACCAAGGCTCTGCAGGCCGTCAGCCTCGGCCTGCTCGAGGACCACGTCGCGCACTGCGTCGTCGACGCGGCGCGCACCTCGGACGACGACGCGCAGGAGAAGGTCCGCGAGGCCGCGGACGCCATCGCACGGCTGGTCCGCAGCTGAACCGCCGACAGAGGGGTCGAGAGATGTCCACCACCACCACGCTGCCCGTCGTCGGGATGACCTGCGGGCACTGCGTCCACGCCGTGACCTCCGAGCTCACCGCGCTCGCCGGCGTCCAGGACGTCGCCGTCGAGCTGATCCCGGACGGCACGTCTGTCGTCACCGTGACCAGCGCCGCTCCGCTCGACGACGCCGCGGTCAAGGCGGCGCTCGACGAGGCGGGGTATGAGCTCGCCCGCTGACACCACTCCCGTCCGCAGCCTGGACCTCGCCGTCCAGGGCATGACCTGCGCGTCGTGCGCGGCGCGGATCGAGAAGAAGCTCAACCGCATGGACGGCGTCACCGCCGCCGTGAACTACGCGACCGGAACGGCGCACGTCACCTTCCCTGCCGAGCTCGACCCCACCGAGCTCGTCGCGACCGTCGAGCGGACCGGGTACTCGGCACGGCTGCCGCAGCCGCCGGCGGATCAGCGCGAACCGGCTCCGCAGGAGGATCCCGAGATCGCGGCGCTCCGGCAGCGCCTGGTGATCGGCACCCTGCTCGGCCTTCCGGTGCTGCTGCTCGGGATGGTCCAGGCGCTGCGGTTCGACAACTGGCAGTGGATCAGCCTGACGCTGGCGTCGCCGGTCGCCGTCTGGGCGGCCTGGCCGCTGCACCGGGCAGCCGTCGTCAACGCCCGGCACGGCACCGCGACCATGGACACCCTCGTGAGCCTCGGGGTCGCCGTCGCCTACCTCTGGTCGCTGTACGCCCTGCTGTTCACGCCGACGGGCCGGACGGGCTGGGGCGTGGGCGGCATGGCCGGCGGCGCGGACCTGTACCTGGAGGTCGCCGCCGTGGTCACGGTCCTCGTCCTCGCCGGGCGCTACGCCGAGGCGCGGGCGCGGCACCGGTCGGGCGAGGCGCTGCGCCGCCTGCTGCGGCTCGGTGCGCGGACGGCGGCCCTCGTGCAGGTGGCGCCGGACGGCACGCGCACGGAGCAGTCCGTCCCCGTGGAGCAGGTCGCCGTCGGCGATCTCGTCGTGGTCCGGCCCGGCGGCACCGTCCCCACGGACGGGGTCGTCGTCGAGGGGCACAGCGCCGTCGACACCTCGCTGGTCACCGGCGAACCCGTGCCGGTCGAGGTGGGCCCGGGCGCGGCCGTGGTCGGGGGCACCGCCAACACCGCCGGGGTGCTGCTCGTCCGGGCCACCCGGGTCGGCGCCGACACCACCCTGGCCCGCATCGGCCGCCTCGTCACCGAGGCGCAGAACGGCAAGGCGCCGGTGCAGCGGCTGGCCGACCGGGTCAGCGCCGTCTTCGTGCCGATCGTCCTCGTGATCGCCGCCGTCACCGCGGTCGGCTGGCTCCTCGCCGGGGCCGGCACGGCGACCGCGCTGACCGCCGCCGTCGCCGTCCTGGTCATCGCGTGCCCCTGCGCGCTCGGGCTCGCGACGCCGACCGCGCTCCTGGTCGGCACGGGGCGCGGCGCCCAGCTCGGCGTCCTCGTGCGGAGCCCCGAGATCCTCGAGACGGCGCGCCGGGCGGACGTCGTCCTGCTCGACAAGACCGGCACGGTCACCGAGGGCCGGATGAGCGTCGTCGGCGTCACCCCCGCGCCGGGCGAGGACGGAACCGAGGTGCTGGGCCGGGCCGCCGCTGTCGAGAGCGGGAGCGAGCACCCGGTGGCGCGGGCGGTCGTCGCCGCGGCCCGCGGTCGCGGCCTCCCCGTCGGGTCGCCGCAGGGTTTCCGCTCGACGGGCGGTCTCGGGGTCGAGGGCGTCGTGGACGGGCACGTCGTGCGCGTCGGCCGGCCCGACTGGCTGGTCGCCGGCGGCCTCGACGTCGCCGCGGACCTCGCGGAGCACGGCACCGTCCTCGTCGGCTGGGCAGGCCGGGCCCGCGGCGCCATCGCCGTCGCCGACACCCTCAAGCCCACGTCCGCGGAGGCCGTCGAGCAGCTGAGGGAGCTCGGCCTGCGCCCGGTGCTGCTCACCGGGGACGCCGAGCCCGCCGCGCTCGCCGTCGCGGCCCAGGTCGGCATCGAGCCGGACTCCGTGATCGCCGGCGTCCTGCCGGAGGGCAAGGTGGACGCCGTCCGGCGGCTGCAGGCCGAGGGCCACGTCGTCGCGATGGCCGGCGACGGCGTCAACGACGCCGCGGCACTGGCCGCCGCCGACCTCGGCGTCGCGATGGGGAGCGGCACGGACGTCGCCGTCGAGGCGTCCGACCTGACGCTCATGCGCTCGGACCTCCGGTCGGTCGCCGACGCGCTCCGGCTGTCACGGCGGACCCTCGCCACGATCAGGACCAACCTCTTCTGGGCCTTCGCCTACAACGTGGCGGCGATCCCGATCGCGGCGTCCGGTCGGCTGACGCCGATGATCGCCGCCGGTGCGATGGCCTTCAGCAGCGTCTTCGTCGTGACGAACAGCCTGCGGCTGCGACGCTTCAGCCCGGCGCCTGCGGATCGCGCGGACCGTCCCGGCGCTCACGGTGCACGTCCGGATCCCCGGTGATCGCCTCCGTCCGGCGCCCCCGGGCAAGGTAGTCGCGCAGGACGGCCTCGACGGCGTCCTGGGCGTTGCGGATGTCGGCGAGCACCATGACGTCGAGCACGAGATCGGCCGGCAGCGCGACGGTCACCTTCGCCATGACCGGAACCTACCCGCCCCCGGTCCTTGCTCAGCCAGTGCTGCGTTACTCAGCTGGTGCTCGCTCTCACGCCCCCAGAGCAAGCACTGGCTGAGTATCGCCGCAGAGGATGAGCACCGGTGAGGCGCCACCAGGCAGTGCCCGGAATCTCGGCGGCGGGCACGGCGTTGCGGGCGGTAGCATTCCGAGCACAGGCGTCGACCCGGCCATCACCGGCGAGCCTCCGGAAGAACGGGGCTCCTCACGGAGCCCTCAGTAGAACCGGACGGGAGCGGCCCGTCACAGCCGTCAACGAGTGGCCGCACCAGCAGGTGCGGCAAGCGAGGTGGTACCGCGGTGCCCCCCGGCCGGACGCCGGGGATCGTCGTCCTCGCGCGGCACGACGAGGCGCGCACGAGGAGAGGGCTCGCGGTGAGCTACCCCCGCTACCAGGACACCGACCGGACCGGCGACGTGCCGTCGACCCCGCGGTTCCCCGAGATCGAGGACCGGGTCCTGAGGTACTGGGACGACGACGGCACGTTCGTGGCCAGCGTCGAGCAGCGCTCCGCCGGCACGGACGGCGACAACGAGTTCGTCTTCTACGACGGCCCGCCCTTCGCCAACGGCCTGCCCCACTACGGCCACCTGCTCACCGGCTACGTCAAGGACGTCGTCCCGCGCTACGAGACGATGCGCGGACGCCGGGTCGAGCGGCGGTTCGGCTGGGACTGCCACGGCCTGCCCGCCGAGGTCGAGGCGGAGAAGCAGCTCGGCATCACGCACAAGTCCCAGATCGACGAGCTCGGCGTCGCCGCGTTCAACGACGCGTGCCGGACGTCGGTGCTGCGGTACACGCAGGACTGGGAGGAGTACGTCCGCCGCCAGGCCCGCTGGGTCGACTTCGAGCACGACTACAAGACGCTCGACCTCGACTACATGGAGAGCGTGCTGTGGGCGTTCAAGACGCTCTGGGACAAGGGCCTGGTCTACGAGGGCTTCCGGGTGCTCGCGTACTGCTGGCGCTGCGAGACGCCGCTGTCGAACACCGAGACCCGGATGGACGACGTCTACCGGCAGCGGCAGGACCCCGCCGTCACGGTCGGGTTCCCGCTCGAGACCGGGGAGCTGCTGCTCGTCTGGACGACCACGCCGTGGACGCTGCCGAGCAACATGGCGGTCGCCGTCAACCCCGAGTTCGACTACGTCGTCGTCGAGAAGGACGGCCGCCGGTTCGTCCTCGCCGAGGCGCGGCTGGCGCACTACGCCCGCGAGTTCGGCGAGGAGCCGACCGTGGTCCGCCGGCTCAAGGGCAGCGAGCTCGTCGGGCTGACCTACACGCCGCCGTTCGACTTCTTCGCCGGCCGCCCGCACGCGCACCAGGTGCTCGGCGCCGACTTCGTCACGACCGAGGACGGCACGGGCGCCGTCCACATGGCGCCGGCCTTCGGCGAGGACGACAAGACGGCCTCCGACGCCGCCGGCATCGAGACCGTCGTCCCCGTGGACAGCCAGGGCCGCTTCACCACCGACGTGCCGCCCTACGCCGGCCTGCAGGTGTTCGAGGCGAACAGGCCGATCGTCGCCGACCTCAAGGCCGGGCTGCCGAGCGGCGCCGTCCTGCTCCGGCAGGAGACGTACGACCACCCGTACCCGCACTGCTGGCGCTGCGACAGCCCGCTCATCTACAAGGCCGTGTCGTCGTGGTTCGTCAAGGTCACGGCGTTCAAGGACCGGATGGTCGAGCTCAACCAGCAGATCCGCTGGGTGCCCGAGCACATCAGGGACGGCTCGTTCGGCAAGTGGCTGGAGAACGCGCGCGACTGGTCGATCAGCCGCAACCGGTACTGGGGCAGCCCCATCCCGGTGTGGGTGAGCGACGACCCGCAGTACCCGCGCGTCGACGTGTACGGCAGCCTCGACGAGCTCGAGCGCGACTTCGGCGTCCGGCCCACGGACCTGCACCGCCCGTTCGTCGACGAGCTGACCCGGCCGAACCCCGACGATCCCACCGGGAAGTCGACCATGCGCCGGGTGCCGGAGGTGCTCGACTGCTGGTTCGAGTCCGGGTCGATGCCGTTCGCCCAGGTGCACTACCCGTTCGAGAACCGTGAGTGGTTCGAGCACCACTACCCCGGCGACTTCATCGTCGAGTACATCGGGCAGACCCGCGGCTGGTTCTACACGCTGCACGTGCTCGCCACG
>DASQJO010000424.1:0-5281 GCA_035630955.1 Kineosporiaceae bacterium | reverse complement strand
CTGCCCGCGTTCGTGCTGCTGACCGTCGTCCCGATGGTGCTGGCGCTCCTGGGGATCTCGTGAGCGCGTGCCCTTGCGTCGGACAGCTCGGACGCCGTGCGTCCACAGGGGAGCGTGCGGCGTACCGCCGTCCACAGGTCGGCGTCGGGGAGCTGTCGGGCCCGGGCCCGGCGCAGAAGAGTCCGTGCGTACCCGACCGATCGAGGAGGACCACGTGAGACACCTCGCCCGCATCCACCGGCGCGTCCGGCGTCGCGCCGAGGCCGGCATGGCGACCGCCGAGTACGCCGTCGTCACCCTCGCCGCCTGCGGCTTCGCCGGCCTGCTGGTGGTGATCCTGCGCAGTGACGCGGTCCGCGGCCTGCTGCTGGGCATCATCCAGAGAGCGCTCTCGGGGTGAGACGGCGCTCGTCCGCGGGGAGCGTCACGGCCGAGGCCGCCGTGGCGCTGCCCGCGGTCGTCCTGGTCCTCGGCATGGTCGTGGCCGTCGCGCAGGTCGGCGTCGCCCAGGTCCGGTGCGTGGACGCGGCCCGTGCGGCGGTGCGCCTGGCGGCTCGCGGCGAGAGTGGCGGCGCCGTCGTCTCCCGGGCCGCGTCGATCGCGCCGGCCGGGGCGGCCGTCTCGGCCGGCTCGTCCGGTGGCGAGGCGGTGGTCGAGGTCCGCGCCGCCGTCGCCCTCCCCCTCGGATGGCGTGTCGACGTCGCTTCCCGTGCCGTCGCAGACGTCGAGCCCGCAACGGGGGAGCTGCCGTGAGGACCGGGAAGGACGGTGGCGCGGGCGCGGTGCTCGTGCTCGCGGTATGCGTCGCCGGGTTCGTGCTCGCGGCGTTCGCGGGCGTCCTCGCGGCCGCGGTGGTCGCGACCCGGCGGGCGGAGGCGGCCGCCGACCTCGCCGCGCTGGCCGCCGTGACCCTGCCGGGTCTTCCGCCGGACTGTGCACGCGCCGGTGCTGTCGCCGGCGAGAACGGCGCCCGCGTCGTGGCCTGCTCGGGCGCGGAGGACGGTTCCGTGCTCGTCCACGTCGAGGTGGTGACCGGTCCGATGCCCGGGTGGCGCCCGCTCGTGGCGCACGCGCGTGCACGCGCCGGGCTGCCGGGGTCGGCTCCGCCGAGCGCCGCCCCGTGGGGATCAGTCGCGGGGAGCGCCGGCGAGCAGCGCGTCCAGCAGCAGGGCCGCTCCCGCCTTGTCGAGGGGGTCGTTGCCGTTGCCGCACTTCGGGGACTGCACGCAGGAGGGGCACCCGCCCTCGCACGCGCAGTCTGCGATGACCGTCCGCGTGGCATGCAGCCACGCCGCCGCCTTGCGGTAGCCGCGCTCGGCGAACCCGGCGCCGCCGGGGTGGCCGTCGTGCACGAAGACGGTCGGCATCCCGGTGTCGGGGTGCAGCGCGGTGGACAGACCGCCGACGTCCCACCGGTCGCAGGTGGCCACGAGCGGAAGGAGCCCGATGGCGGCGTGCTCGGCGGCGTGCGCGGCGCCAGGCACGCCGTCGGCGCCGATCCCCGCGCTCTCCAGCAGCTCCTCCGGCATGGTCCACCACACCGCGGTCGTCCGAAGCGTCCGCAGCGGCAGGTCGAGCGGTTCCTCACCGAGCAGGCGGCCGGAGCGCAGGTCGCGCCGGACGAACGCGACCACCTGAGCGGTGACCTCGACGGTCCCCAGGTGCAGCCGGCAGGGCCCCCAGCCGACGTGCTCGCGGACCTCGAGCACGCGCACGTCACTCACCTCGCGGGCCTGGGTGACGACCTCGTCGGACGTCGGCTCGACGAAGGCCACCCGGTCGGCCAGGTCCAGCTCGCGGACCTGCCACGCGCCGCCCTGGTGGACGTACACGGCGCCGGGATGGGCGGCGTGGTGGCTGGCCGCCTCGTCCACGGTGCCGATGACACGGCCCGTCGACTCCTCGACGATGCGCACGGGTTCGCCCCCGCTGCCGCGCAGGTCCGCCAGCTCGCTCGCGCGCTCCGTCCTCGTCCAGTACCAGCCCCCCGGGCGGCGCCGGAGCGCGCCCCGGTCGACGAGGGCGTCGAGCAGGTCGCGCGTGCCCTCGCCGAACAGCTCGAGGTCCGCGGGTACCAGCGGGAGCTCGGCGGCCGCGGCGCAGAGGTGGGGGGCGAGCACGTAGGGGTTGGAGGGATCGAGGACGGTCGCCTCGACGTCGGCGTCGAAGATCGCCTCGGGATGGTGGACGAGGAAGGTGTCGAGCGGGTCGTCCCGCGCGACCAGGACGGCCAGGGCGTCCTGACCCCGGCGGCCCGCGCGCCCCACCTGCTGCCACAAGGACGCGCGCCTGCCGGGCCAGCCGCAGACCAGCACGGCGTCGAGCCCCGCGACGTCGATGCCGAGCTCGAGCGCGCTGGTGGTGGCAAGTCCCAGCAGGTTCCCCTCGCGCAGGTCGGCCTCCAGCGCCCGGCGCTCCTCGGGCAGGTAGCCGCCGCGGTACCCCGCCACCCGTTCCGCCAGGGCCGGCTCGACGTCGCCCAGGTGCCGCCTCGCCGTGGCGGCGACGGCCTCGACACCGCGGCGGGAGGGGACGAAGGCCAGCGTCCGCGTTCCGTCGGCGACCAGGTCCGCCAGCAACTCGCCGGTCTCGGCGATGGCGGTTCGCCGGGTCGGGGCGCCGTGCTCCCCGCCGCCCGGCAGCAGCGGGGGTTCCCAGAGTGCGACGTGCGTGCCGCCGCGCGGCGAGGCGTCCTCGTCGACGACGTCGACGTCCAGGCCGAGCAGGTGGCGCGCGGTGCCGGCGGGGTCCCCGCTCGTCGCCGACGCGAGCACGAAGGTGGGGTCGGCGCCGTAGCGGGCGGCGATCCGGCGCAGGCGCCGCAGCACCAGCGCGACGTTGCTCCCGAAGACGCCCCGGTAGTGGTGGGCCTCGTCGACGACCACGAACCGGAGCGCACGCAGGAACGAGGACCAGCGCGCGTGCCCGGGCAGCAGCGCGTGGTGGAGCATGTCCGGGTTGGTGAGGACCAGGCCGGCGTGCTCGCGAGCCCAGCGTCGGTCGTCGACCGGGGTGTCGCCGTCGTACACCGCCGCCCGCAGACCGGGCACGTCGAACCGCTCCACGGCCGCCAGCTGGTCCGCCGCCAGCGCCTTCGTCGGCGCGAGGTAGAGCGCGGTCGCGTCCCGCCCGCCCGGCCCGCGCGCCCCCGCGACGACGGCCGACAGCGCGGGCAGCAGGTAGCCGAGGGACTTGCCGGACGCCGTCCCGGTGGCGAGGGCCACGTGCCGCCCCGCCCACGCCGCCTCGGCGGCCTCGACCTGGTGCCGCCATGGCCGCTCGATGCCCGCGTCCTGCAGGGCGGCGACGACGTCGGCGTCCGCCCACCACGGCCACCCGACGGCCGTCCCGGGGCGGCCGGCGAGCGACCGGACGTGGAGCAGGCGCTCCGCGCGGCCGGGCGCGGCGACGAGCCGCGCGACCGGGCGGGGCGGGTTGCTCCCGCCCGCACCGGAGGTGGTCCGGAGATCGATCTCGGGCGACCGTCGGACCTCGAGCGGGACGTGGTCCGGCGCGACGAGTGTCACCTCCGAAGGCGTCTGCACGGCGGTCTCGCCGGACAGCCCGCGGCGACGCGGCTCGCCCGGGTGATCGCCCGTCCGCACGACCCGCCCCTCCATCCTCACAGTCTCACCCCCGTGGCCGACCGGTCGGGTCGTGGCCGTCGCCTGAGCGGAATCTGCGGGGAATGGTTGAATGCCCGCAAGGGCCGGAACGACACCGGCGGGTTCGAGGAGGGCAAGTGGAGCTGAGCGTCACGAGTCGCCAGGAAGGGGCGCGGACCGTCATCGCCGTCGGCGGCGAGATCGACGTGTACACCGCACCCAGTCTCCGGGAGCGGCTCAACGAGCTCGTGGCGGCGGGTCACTACGACCTCATCGTCGACATGGAGAAGGTGGAGTTCCTCGACTCCACCGGTCTCGGGGTGCTCGTCGGTGGGCTCAAGCGGGTGCGTTCCTACGACGGGACGCTCAGCCTCGTGTGCTCCCAGGAGAAGATCCTCAAGGTCTTCCGGATCACGGGCCTGACGAAGGTCTTCCCGATCCACGCGACCCTCGCAGAGGCGCTGGAGGACACCAGCGGTGTACCCGACGGGACGGCGAGCTGAGTCCCCCCGTCGAGGTCCGGGGAGCGCAGCTCGTGACTGTCGCCCTGAGGTTCCAGGCCGCACCGGAGCACGTCCGCACCGCGCGGCTCGTCGCCGTGGCCGTGGCCCGTCGAGCGGGGATGGACGAGGTCAGGCTCGACGAGATCCGGCTCGCCGTGGGTGAGATGTGCGCCCGCGCGGTCCGGCGTTCGCTGCAGTCGGGCAAGCCCGGCGACATCATGGTCGAGCTCGACGACCAGGGGCCGACGCTCGACGTCGTCGTCACCGACGGCGCGGGTCTCGGCGAGAGCGAGGAGGAGTCGGTCTCGCTGCCGCTGGTCCGCGGTCTCGCAGACTCCGTGACCGTGGACGCCGGACCCGGCGGCGCCGGTGGCGTCGTCCGGATGACCTGGGCCCGCTGAGCGCCGATCCGGCCGGCTGATCCCCCGGCGTGCCCGTAGGGGCGGACGGGGCTGCGCAGTGCGGGGTGCGTCCGCTACGGTGCACAAGGTCACACCCCGTCGACTTTGGGTGCCCCGTCACGGTCCGTAGACTGCGCGGGGTTCGTGGGCCACCGCCCAGACCCGGTCGCCAGATCGTCAAGTCCCGTCCTGATTGTCGGCTCCCGCCGGTTCAGCGGCGGGACGCCGCAATCGTCGAGGAGGACGGATGCCAGGGACCACCCGTGCCGCGGCCGTGGGGCAGGAGGTGAACCTGTCCGGGGGCAATGTCACGCTGGTCGTGATCGTCGGTGTCGTCGCGCTGCTCGCGCTCGCGATGGGCGTCCTGTTCCGCCGGCAGGTGCTCGCTGCGAGCGAGGGCACGGAGAACATGCGCACCATCGCCCGAGCGGTCCAGGAGGGGGCGTCGGCGTACCTCAACCGGCAGTTCCGGACCCTCGTCTGGTTCGTCGGGCTCGTCTTCCTCCTGCTCTTCCTGCTGCCCGGCGACACGGGCGTGCGCGTGGGCCGCAGCGTCTTCTTCGTCGTCGGCGCCGTCGCGTCCGCGCTCATCGGCTACCTGGGCATGTGGCTCGCGGTCCGCGCGAACGTCCGGGTCGCGGCCGCCGCGCGTGACGCCGGCCGCGACGAGGGCATGCGGATCGCGTTCCGCACCGGCGGCAGCGTCGGCATGTTCACCGTCGGCCTCGGACTGCTGGGTGCGTCGGTCGTCGTGTTCATCTTCCGCGGCGAC
>DASQJO010000423.1:0-2717 GCA_035630955.1 Kineosporiaceae bacterium | reverse complement strand
GCGAAGGCCGAGGACGTCGCCGCGGGCCTCGAGGACCAGGCGCTGGTCGTCGGCTGCGACTCGGTGCTCGAGCTGGACGGCGAGGTCTTCGGCAAGCCCGGGACGCCGGAGCGTGCCGTGGAGCGCTGGCTGCGCATGCGGGGCAAGGCCGGCGTGCTGCACACCGGGCACTGGATCGTCGACACCCGGGACGCCGACGACGGCGGCACGGGCGCCACGCTCGGCGCCGTCTCCTCGACGACGGTCCACTTCGCCGACCTCGGCGACGACGAGATCGAGGCCTACGTCGCCACCGGCGAACCGCTCGCCGTCGCCGGCGCGTTCACGGTGGACGGGCTCGGGGGGGCCTACGTCGCCGGCATCGAGGGCGACCACCACGGCGTCGTCGGGATCTCGCTGCCGCTGCTCCGGGAGCTGCTCGGCGAGATCGGCGTCCGGTGGCACGAGCTCTGGACCCGCACCGGGAGCGGCGGGCCGTGACCGCGCGGACGGCCGGCGACCAGCCGCACCGACGGATCCCGGCGCTGCGTGTGCCCGCCGGGCCCCTGACGGCGGGGCTCGTCACCCTGCAGTTCGCGGCGTTCGCCGCCGTCGTCGTCTGCGTGGCGCGGGCGACGCCGCTCGAGCAGGACACCGGCGCCGTCGCGGGCGTCGTCCTCGTGACCGCGGTCTGCTGCGGTGTCGCCGCCTGGCGGGCACGCAGCGGCCCGGCCGCCGGCGGAGCCGCCCGGACCGTACCCGTGGCGGCCTGGTCACTGCTCGCCCTGGCCCACCTGCTGCTGGCCGGGGCGCTGGTCGAGCGGCTGCCGGACGTCGCCGCCCTCGTCTTCGCGCCGCTGGCCGGGCTCGCGCTCGTGCTGCTGCACCGGCGGTTGCCGCGCTGGGTCCCGGGGCACCGCTGGGACGCTGCCGTCGTGCTCCTCGGCTCGTTCGCCGTGTTCAGCGCGATCCTCCTCGCCGTGCCGGACGACGACGCGATCCCCTCGGGTCTGCCCGGGCCGGTCTGGCTCGGGGCACTGGCCTGCCTGGCGCTCGCCGGTGCGGCGCTCGCCACACGACGCTCCCGGCCCGTCGTGTGGTGGGTGGCGGGCGGCTTCCTCACCGTCGCCGTCGGGGAGGCCCTGCACCGGCACGTCACCGGCACGCCGCGGTTCGGGCTGCCGGAGGTGGTGACCGCCCTCGGGTTCAGCCTCGTCGGCGTCGGCGCCCTGCGGGGGTCCGTGCCCGAGGCGCGCCCCGGCGTCCTGCCGGGCGATCGGAGGCGTCCCGTCGTCGCCGCGCTCCCCGGCCGCGCACTCGCCTGGACGTGCGGCGGCGCCGCCCTGATCGTGGTGGGGCTCCGGCTGGCCGGAGCCCCGGTGCCCGCGGCGAGTGCGCTCCTCGCGTGGGCGGCGATCGGGACGCTCCTGGTCCGGGGCGCGGTGATGATCGTCCGCGGCCGCAGCCTCGGCGACGCCAGGACCGACCGGCTCACCGGCCTCGCGAGCCGCGAGGCGATCAGCGAGGCCCTCGCCTCCGAGGTGCCCGGGGCGCAGGACGCCGACGGCTGGAGCGGCCGGACGGATCGGGTGGCCCTGCTGCTCGCGGACATCGACGGGTTCGACGAGATCAACGTCGCGCTGGGTCGGGAGGCCGGCGACGCCGTGCTCACCGAGGTCGGGTCGCGGTTCCAGGCCGTGCTGCGGGCGCCGCAGCTGCTCGCGCGCCTGGGCGGCGACGAGTTCGCCGTCCTGCTGCCCGGCGCGGGGACGGAGCCCGCGACGCGGGTCGCCACGGCCTTGCGGGAGTCGCTCGCGGCGCCGCTCGACCTGGACGGTGGCCGGCTCAGCGTGCAGGCCGCCGTCGGGGTCGCGACCTGCGTCCTGCCGCGCGGCCGCCCGGAGGACCTGCTGCGTCAGGCCGACGCCGCCGTGCACCGCGCGAAGGCCACCGGCAGCGGGATCGCCGTCTACGACCCCGAGAAGGACGGCACCGGCCCCGGCAGGCTCCGCCGGGTGGAGGAGCTGCGCTCGGCGCTCGAGCGCGGCGAGGTCGTCGTCCACCTGCAGCCCCAGGTCGACCTCGCCGGCGGGCGGATCGTCGGCTGCGAGGCGCTCGCCCGCTGGCGGCACCCCGACGACGGCGTGCTGCTGCCGGAGGCGTTCATGCCGCTCGCCGCGCACACCGGGCTGCTGGGGCCGGTCGCCGCGGTCGTCCTCGATCGTGCGCTGGAGGCCTGCGCCTCGTGGTGGCCGCGTCATGAGGTCGCCGTCAGCGTGAACCTGACCGCGGGCGACCTGCTCGATCCCCGCCTCACCGATCGGATCACCAGTGCGCTGGAGCGGGTCGGCCTGCCGCCGGAGGCGCTGCGGATCGAGCTCGTCGAAGAGGCGCTCGTCGCCGACCCCGACGCCGCCGCTGACCTGCTCCGCCGGTGGCAGGGGATCGGCGTCGCCGTTGCGCTGGACGACTTCGGCACCGGGTACTCCTCGCTCGCCTACCTCCGCGACCTGCCGTTCGACGAGCTCAAGCTCGACCGGGTCTTCGGCGGTGACGTCCGCCGGCGCCGCACCGCGACGATCGTCGCGCACACCGTCGCGATGGCGCACGCTCTCGGGCTGCGCGTGGTCGCCGAGGGCATCGAGGACGCCGCCTCCGCTCGTGCCCTCGCCGACCTCGACTGCGACGTCGGCCAGGGGCTGCTGTTCGGCGCCGCCATGGCCCCCGCCGAGTTCGTT
>DASQJO010000422.1:0-5282 GCA_035630955.1 Kineosporiaceae bacterium | reverse complement strand
CTCAACAGTGCCGTGCGGCGATCCCGGATGGCGAGACGGATAATCCTGTGATGGCGGACAACGCGGAGATCGAGCTGACCTTCGAGACCGACCCGTCGTTCACGCTCCCTGACCTCTCCGACCTACCCGGCGTCGCCACCGTGGCGCGGCCCGAGGAGCGGGCGCTCGAGGCCACCTACGTGGACACAGCCGACCTGCGGCTCGCCGCGCACCGGCACACGCTGCGCCGACGCACGGGCGGGCACGACGCCGGCTGGCACCTCAAGCGCCCCCGGGCCGACGGGTTCCGGGACGAGCTGCAGGAGCCGCTGGGCGATCCGGACGTCGTCCCGCCGACCCTGCGGCGGTTCGTCGAGGTCCACGTCCGCGGCCGGCGCCTCGCCCCCGTCGTCCGGATCGGCACCCGGCGCACGGCGACCCACCTGCTGGACCCGGACGGCCGGGTGCTGCTCGAGCTCGCCGACGACGACGTGACCGCCACCGTCCTGGGCTCGAACGGGGCGGCGGACACCGTCACGTCCTGGCACGAGCTCGAGGCGGAGCTCGTCGACGGCGACCGCGACCTGCTCGACGCCGTCGAGGCCCGGCTGGTCGACGCCGGGGCCCGCGTCAGCGCCTCGCCGTCCAAGCTCGCGCGGGCGCTGGGCGACCGCGTCCCGGCGCCGGCCACCCCGGCCCTCACGCTGGGCAGCGTGGGCGCCGCACTCGTGGCCTACCTGCGCGAGCAGGTCGAGGACCTGCAGGCGCAGGATCCACTGGTCCGCGCCGACGCGCCGGACGCCGTCCACCAGATGCGCGTCGGGTGCCGCCGGATGCGCGCGTTGCTCGCTGCGTACCGCGGCGTCCTGGACGCCGAGAGCGTCGCGCCGCTGCGCGAGGAGCTGCGATGGCTCGGGGAGGTGCTCGGCGGGGCCCGCGACAGCGAGGTGGTGCGCGACCGGTTGCGCGCGGAGGCGGCGGAGCTGCCCGCAGAGCTCGTGCTCGGCCCGGTGGAGCGGCGCATCGTGGAGACGTTCGCGACCCGCTACCGGCAGGCGCACGACCGTGCCCTGGAGGAGATGGACGGCGAGCGGTACTTCGCCCTGCTGGACGCCCTCGACGCGCTCGTCACGACGCCGCCCCTCGGACCGGTGGCCGCCGAGCCGGCGAGCGACGTGTACCGCGCCCGGCTGGCGAAGACGTATCGCCGGACGGCGAAGCTCGTCGACGAGGCGCTGGCCCAGGAGGACGCCGAGGCCCGCGAGCACCAGCTGCACGAGGTCCGCAAGTCCGCGAAGCGCGCCCGGTACGCCGCGGAGGCGGCCCGGCGGATCCTCGGCGACGAGGCGCACGCCTACGGCAAGGCGATGAAGGCGGTGCAGGAGGTGCTCGGCGAGCACCAGGACAGCGTGGTCGCGCGCGGCGAGCTGCGGACGCTGGGCGTGGCCGCCTCCGCGGACGGCGACAGCGGCTTCACCTTCGGCCTGCTGTACGGCCACGAGCAGGTCCGGGCGGCGGAGGCGCTCGCCCGGTTCGACGACGCCTGGAAGAAGGCCCGGCGGGCGCGGATCAGGTGAGCGACCGCAGCAATCGCTCTACGAAGGTGGCCTGTGCGGTCACGATCCGCGACATGGCCTCCTCCGGTGAGAACCAGGCGACCCGGTCGAACTCGGGGAACTCCTGCAGGCGGCCGGAGCCTGGGGGCCACTCGACCTGGAACGTGTTGCTGCGTGCCGCCGCCGGGTCGAGGTCGCCCTCGGCCGCCCACGCGCGCACGAACTTGCCGCTGGCCTGCTGGACCTCGCCCAGATCGAGGAAGTGCTCGGACGGCACCGGCAGCCCGACCTCCTCCTCGAACTCGCGCAGCGCGGCCGCGAAGGCCTCCTCCTCGTCGGAGTAGCCGCCCTTCGGGATCGACCAGGCGCCGACGTCCCGCCGCTTCCACATGGGGCCGCCCATGTGCCCGAGCAGGACCTGCGGCACGGTCTCGCCCGCGGGCACGCGGTAGAGCAGCACGCCGGCGCTCTGCCGGCGCTGACGGGGTGCCGCCGTCACTGCTCGAAGTCGTCGTCGTACGGGACCTCCTGCGCCTGCTCGGCGAGGTCGGCCTCGTTCGCCCCCTCGAGCGCGGACTCCAGGTCCCGGCCGGAGAGGGTGCCGACGGCCTCCTCGGGGTCCGCGGCGGCGGCGGCCGGGCCGCCTCCGCTGATCTCCTGCTGCTGCTCCTGTGCGTCGGCCTCGTCGGCCTCGAACGCTCCCTGGCTGCCGTCCACCGCGTGCTCCCCTCGTCGTTGGCTGGGCCAGCCTGCCACTTCCGCCGGACCGTGCGCGCAGGAGGCCGGACGACGGCACACTGAGCTGTCATGGAGGAGAGGCGGCGAGGCCCGCGGCGCCTGCTCGTCCACGTCGCCCACACCTGGATGCCGCTCCCGGTGGGCGAGTGGGTGATCGGCAGGGCTCCGGAGTCGGACATCCGGATCGACGACGACCGGGTGAGCCGGCGGCATGCCGTCGTCCGGGCGTCCGAGGACGGCTGGGAGCTGTCGGACGGCGGGAGCCTCAACGGCATCTGGCTGGACGGGCGGCAGGTGCAGCGGGTCACCGTGCCGACCGGGGGCGTCTCGGTGCGCTTCGGCGGCAAGGACGGCGTCCCCGTGCGCCTGCTGCCGGATCGGGCAGCGGCGGCCGCCGAGCCGCCCGGCGAGGCGGACGCCGGGGTCGCCGGGGCGGCGGAGCCCGCGCCGATGACCTCGCCCGTCGGCGTGCGTTTCCAGGAGGTCACCCCCGGGTGGACCGGCTGGGAGCAGCCGGAGCCGGCCGACGAGAGCCGGCTCAAGGCGCTGATGCGCCGGGTGGGACACAGACGGACAGCCGGCCCGGGAGGTCCCGGACCGGCTGCGGGTGGTTCGTAGCGTCAGGCCTGCTGCTCCGGCTGGGTGCCGGTGTCGTCGTCGGCCAGGATGCGGTAGATCGTGCGCCGCGCCTCGTCGAGAACGGCGACGGCCTGCGCGGCCTGCGCGTCGTTCCCGAGGCGGGCGATCTGCTGCACCGCGGCCGCGAGGGCCATGGAGCTCTGCATGAGCCCCCGGACCCGCTCACGCGGGCCGTGGTCGGCGACCTGCCAGGGCTCGCGGAGCTCGTCCGCGTGCTCCTCGACGTAGCGCCGGCCCTCGTCCGTGAGGTCGAAGACCTTGCGCCCGTCGCGGTCGGTCGACGTGATCAGCCCCTCGTCCTGCAGCTGCTGCAGGACCGGGTAGACCGAGCCGGGGCTCGGCCGCCAGAGGCCGCCGCTGCGCTCCCCGAGCTCGGTCATGACCGAGTACCCGTGGCGCGGCTCCTCGGCGAGCAGCGCGAGGACGGCTGCGCGGATGTTGCCGCGACCCCGCCTCCCACGACCGCCGTGACCTCCCCAGCCCCTCGGGCCGAATCCGGGGTCGAAACCCGGGCCGCCCGGACCGAAGCCGGGACCGAACCCTGCACCGCCAGGGCCGAAGCCTGCGCGCGGGCCGAACGCGTGCCGGCCGAAGCCGGGACCACCCATCATCTGGAACCTGGTGTTCCTCATGTCTGCCTCCTTCGACAGGTTGACGATATATCGCCGAACGGTCGGAAGTCCAGAGTTGTTCCCGGCTAGGGTGACGGCCATGCGATGCGTCGTCGTCGGGGCGGGGGCGTGGGGTCTTCCCGCCGCTGCGGAGCTGGCCCGCCGCGGCCATCGGGTCACCCTGGTCGACCGGTACGGGCCGGCGAACCTGCTGTCGTCGTCCCCGGGACCGACGCGGCTGTGGCGGCTGACGCACCCGGACGCGGTCCGCGTCCGCCTGGCCCTGCGGAGCCTCGAGGCGATGGAGCGGCTCTCCTCGCTCGCGGGTGAGGAGGTGTTCCGGCGGCGCGGGCTGCTGTGGCGGGACGGTGCGGCTGGTGTCGGTGACGTCGTCGACGCGCTCACGGGCGAGGACGTGACGCACGAGGTGCTCGATTCCGGCGACGTCGGACGCCGGATGCCCGGGCTGAGACCGGACGGCCGGCCCGCGGTGTGGACGGACGAGGGCGGGCCGGTGCTCGCGGCCGTCTCGATGCGCGCGCAGCAGCGGCTGTTCGAGTCCGCCGGTGGTGAGCTGGTCGTCGGGCGGCAGGTCGCCTCGGTGGACGCCGTCGCCTCCGGCGTCCGGATCGGGTTGGACGACGGGAGCACCTTAGAGGCCGACACCGCCGTGCTCGCCCCCGGGCCGGGGGCCGTCCGGCTGCTCGAGGGGCTCGGCGTCCGGCTCGCCCTGCGGCCCCGGCTGGAGCAGGTGGTGCATCTCGGCTCGCCCGAGGATCCCGCGGCCATGGACGGCGTCCCGTGCCTCGTGGACCGCCCGCACCTCGGGGACGACGGCAGCGAGGTGCCGAACCTCTACGCGATGCCGACGCCCGGCCGCGGCTACAAGGTGGGGATCGACCGGCCGCTGCGCGATCTCGTCGACGGCGACGTCGATCGGACGCCGAGCGAAGCCGTCACGGCGCAGATCACCGAGCGGGTGCGGCTCGACATCACCGGCGTCCCGGCCGTGCCGCTCGACGCCCAGGTGCACTCGTGGACCGAGTCCCCGGACGGTCGCTTCGTCCTCGACACGCTGCCCGGCGGCGTCGTCGTCGCGTGCGGCGACTCGGGGGAGGGCTTCAAGTTCTCGGCGCTCATGGGCCCTCTCCTCGCGGACCTCGCCGAGGGCCGGACGCCCGATCCCGACGTCGCCTCGTTCGGGTTGGCGCGCTTCGCGTCCGCCGGCTTGCTGGACACGGGCCGGGTCGACGTCAACCGGTAGTCGCCTACGGGCTCAGGCGTCGCTGTCGGCGGCGTCGGGTTGCTCCAGCGCGTCGGGTGCGCCCGCGAGCTCGAGGTAGTGCTCGACCTCGTCCGGAGTGGGGTCGATCGGCAGTGACTCGGCGTACTCCTCCGCGACGTCGGGTGCCGGTTGCCCGCTCGTGTCCGCGGCCGACGTGTCGACGCTGCCGGTATTGGCGTCGAGCTCGGGCTGGTCGGTGCTCATGGCTCGCTTCCTGCCCGCGGTCGGGCCCGGACAAACGCCGGTCGTGGTCGTCAGAACGGCGGGGGCTGCGGTGGCCGGCTGAGGTGTTCGGCGTCGTGCCGGGCGGTGTCGCCGTCGCCGTCGCTGCTTCTGGTGTGGCCGTCGCACCCGGTGGCGCGGCGGGCGGTTGAGGGACAGCCGGGGAAGACGCAGCGAGGGTGGATGGTGTCGATCAGGCGTGCGAGTCGAGGCGGAGGGTCGTGGTGGGGGTGCGCATGGGGTCGGCGGCGG